>NZ_JBWCAM010000012.1:215191-238707 GCF_056175065.1 Pseudomonas sp. JC1203 | reverse complement strand
GAAGGCCAGACCGCCCAGGGCAACGTGCTGCAGAACGACGTGTCGGGCGCCGATGGCTTCTACGGCGTGGTCGGCGTAAAAGCCGGCAACGACACCAGCAAGGCCGTCACTACAGGTGTCGGCACCGTCATCCAGGGCACCTACGGCGAGCTGATCATCGCCGCCGACGGCACCAGCGTGTATCACGCCAACGCCAACTCGGTGGGTAAATTCGGCGTCGACGTGTTCACCTACACCGTGGCCGACAAGGACGGTGACCTGAGCACCACCACGCTCACCATCAAGATCGACGACGCGCACCTGAAGGCCACCAACGTAGACGGCGTGACCGTGTTCGAAGCTGGGCTGGATAAATATCAGGACGGCAAGGACCTGGCTCCAGGCAATACTACTGGCAGCCACCCGGACTGGACCGCCGAAACCGCCAGCGGCACCGTCGCCGGTTCCGTCACCGGCGGCGTCGGCGCACTGACCTACAGCCTCTACGGCTCCGACGCCGATGGCACGCTGCACACCCAGTACGGCGTCATTCACATGAACGCCGACGGCAGCTACACCTACACCCTTACCAGCGCACCGCAAGTGTTCGGCATCGGCACGACCGAGACCGTCGCCGTGGTCACTACCGACAGCGTCGGCAACCACGTGGCCAGCACGCTGACCATCAAGATTGTCGACGACAAGCCGCACGCCTACCCGGACTTCGCCCACATCACCGAAGGCCAGACCGTGCAGGGCAACGTGCTGGGCAACGACGTGGCAGGGGCCGACGGTTTCTACGGCGTGGTCGGCGTGCGTGCCGGCGGCGAGGATGGCAAGCCGGTCCTCGGCGGCGTAGGTACCGTGATCCAGGGCCAGTACGGCCTGCTGGTCATCGCCGCCGACGGCACCAGCGCCTACCACGCCAATGCGAATGCGGCGTCCCACGGCGACGTGACTGACACCTTCACCTACACCGTGGCCGACAAGGACGGTGACCTCAGCACCACCACTGTCACCATTCAGGTGGGCGACGCGGGCCTGCACGTGGTGCCCGGCGTTGGCCCAGGCACGACCGTGGCCGAAGCTGCCCTGGACCTGAACCAGGACGGCAAGGACCTGGCCGCCGGGACCGTCACCGGCAGCAACCCCGACTCCACCGCCGAGACAGCAAGCGGTTCGGTGGCGGGCTCCATCGCCGGTGGCAGCGGCACCATCACCTACAGCATCGACGGCGCGGTCAATGGCCTGTTCACCACCGCCCACGGGGTGATCCAGCTCAACAGCGACGGCACCTACACCTACACCCTGACCTCGGCGCCCAAGACCGACCCGACGGCCAACAACGGTGCCGACACCACCACCGACACCATCACCTACCGCGGCACCGACAGCCAGGGCAACAACATCACCAACCAGTTGGTGATCAACATCACCGACGACGTGCCCCAGGCGGGCGCCATCGATCGTGCAGTCATCGCGCCGGAGCTCAACACCAACGTCCTGCTGGTGATCGACGTGTCGGGCAGCATGAACGATGCCTCGGGCGTGGGTAACCTGTCGCGCCTGGACCTGGCCAAGCAGGCCATCGGCGCACTGCTGGACAAATACGACGGCCTGGGCGACGTGAAAGTGCAGGTGGTGACCTTCAGCAACGGCACTGAAACCCCGAGCAATGTATGGGTCGACGTGGCCACCGCCAAGGCCTACATCGCCGGCTTGCACGCCAACGGCGGGACCAACTACGACTACGCCCTGAGCGCGGCCGAAAGCGCCTTCACCACCAACGGCAAGCTGGTGGGCGGGCAGAACGTGGCGTACTTCTTCTCGGACGGCAACCCGACCCTCTCCGACACCCACCCCACTTCGGGCGGCAGCCAGTCGGGCAGCCAGACCAACACCAACCTGGGCGACGGTATCGACACCAGCGAGGAGAAGGCCTGGACCGACTTCCTCAATGCCAACGACATCAAGGCCTACGCCATTGGCCTGGGCAATGGCGTCGAGGCGCAGTACCTCAACCCGATCGCCTACGACGGCACCAGCGGCACCAACACCAGCGCCACCGTGGTCACCAACCTCAATGACCTCAACGGCGTGCTCAGCAGCACGGTGCAGAGCGTGTCGCTTACCGGCACGTTGCTGACCAACGGCAGCTTCGGCGCCGACGGTGGCTTCGTCAAATCCATCAGCGTCGATGGCGTCACGTACACCTACGATCCGAAGGCCAACAACGGCACTGGCGGCATGACCACTGCCGGTGGCACCAGCCACGGCACGTTCGACACCACCACCAACAGCATCAGCGTGGCCAGCAGCCACGGCGGTACCGTGGTGGTGAACATGGACACCGGTGCCTACACCTACAACGCGGCGTCCAGTGGCGGCACCTCGACCTTCACCGACAAGGTCACCTTCGTACTGGCCGACAATGACGGCGACCTGTCCAGCCCGGCCAACCTCAGCATCACCGTGACGCCGAACTCGCCGCCCGTGGCCGCCGCCGACCACGTCATCACCAACATCCTGTCGTCGACCATCATCGTGCCCGGCGAGGCACTGACGGCCAACGACACCGATGCCAACGGCGACCCGCTGACCGTGGCCAACACCGGCTTCGACACCGGCTGGACCGCCAAGGGGGTGGATTTCACCGCTGCGTCGTTGAAAACCATTGCCTTCACGGGTGCCAACAGCACCGCCTTGAGCGTGGCGCGCAGCGATTTCACCCTTGCCAGCGCCACTACGGCACTGCTGATGATCAGCGGCTTCCTGGGCGCAGGCAAAGGCAGCAACGCCAGTGACAACATCACTGTGCACCTGAGCGCCGGCGAAACCCTGAACCTGTCGGACAATGGCAACAGCCACCTGGACTTCAGCCTGAAAACCGGCAACACCTACACCTCGCTGCCCGGTGGCGCCTACACCGCCACCACCGACGGTGACTACACCATTCACATCAGCCACACCAGCGGCCACACCAGCCAGACTACCTACAGCCTGGACATAAGCATCAACTACGCGGGTGCCAACACCACCCCGGACCTGCCGGCGACCTACACCGTCACCGACAACCATGGCGGCAGCGACACCGCGGCGGCAACCATCACCTACCAGGACGGCCATACCCTGACCGGCACGGCGGGCGATGACATCCTCATCAGCAATGACAGTGGCAGCACGCTGCTGGGCCTGGCGGGCAACGACTTCATGATCGGCGGGGCCGGCAACGACGTCTTTGACGGCGGCGCAGGCGTCAACACCGTCAGCTACCACAACGCCAAGGGGCCGGTCACCGTGGACCTGAGCAACACCGGCGTGCAGGATACGGTCAGCGCAGGGCACGACCAGTTGATCAACATCCAGAACCTGCTCGGTTCCGATTATGGCGACCACCTGACCGGCAACAGCCAGGCCAACGTCATCACCGGCGGCGCAGGCAACGACGTGATCAATGGCGGTGGCGGCAACGACACCCTCATCGGCGGCCTGGGTGACAACACCCTGACCGGCGGCGATGGTGCCGACACCTTCAAGTACCTGGCCGGCAACTCGGGCCACGACACCATCACCGACTTCGCCCTGGGCACCGACAAGCTTGACCTGTCGCAACTGCTGCAAGGTGACGGGGCCACGGCGTCGACCCTGGACAGCTACCTGCACTTCAAAGTCACCGGCAGCGGCTCGGGGCTGGTCTCCAGCATCGACGTCAGCACCACCGCGGGCGGCGCGGCCAGCCAGACCATCGACCTGAAAGGCGTCGACCTGGCCAGCCACTACGGCGTCACCCCGGGATCGGGCGGTACCGTGTCGTCACATGACACGGCGACCATTGTCAGCGGGATGCTGGGGGATCATTCGTTGAAGGTGGACGTGGCGTGATGCTTTAGCGCCGGACAAAAAAATCCCGCCATGATGGCGGGATTTTTTTTGCCGCGCCCCATCTTGCCCTTTTGGTTGAACACTGTGCCTGGCATCTGTAGGAGCGGGCCGTGCCCGCGAAGCAGGCGCCGCAGGCTTTCAGGGACTGCGCGGTGAGGCCTTCGCGGCCGCAGGCCGCTCCTACAGGGGCCGGGGTGGGCTGAACGTTTGCATAGTCACCTGTAGGAGCGGGCCGTGCCCGCGAAGCAGACGCCGCAGGCTTTCAGGGACTGCGCGGTGAGGCCTTCGCGGCCGCAGGCCGCTCCTACAGGGGCCAGGGTGGCTGTAGGAGCGGGCCGTGCCCGCGAAGCAGGCGCCGCAGGCTTTCAGGGACTGCGCGGTGAGGCCTTCGCGGCCGCAGGCCGCTCCTTACAGGGGCCAGGGTGGCTGTAGGAGCGGGCCGTGCCCGCGAAGCAGACGCCGCAGGCTTTCAGGCACTGCGCGGTGAGGCCTTCGCGGCCATGGGCCGCTCCTACGGAGAGCCAGGTTGGCCTGAACGGTTGCCGCCAGGCCGTGTTCGGGCCTGGCGTCAAATCTGCGGTGCCGGCGCACCGATCAGGCGGCCCATGGCGCCATGCAGCCCCAGCTCCTTCAACACCTCCAGCTCGCCGGCGGTCTCCACCATCTCTGCAATCAGCGGCATGTCGATGCTGTTGGTGGCGCGGTAGATGGCTTCGATGAACAGGCGCTTGTCGCTCTGCTGGTCGATGGCGCGGATGTAGCTGCCATCGATCTTCAGGTACGCCAGGCCCAGGTGGGTGAAGTTGCCGATCTGGCTGAAACGCCCACCGAAATGCTGCAGGCCGAAGCGGTAGCCGGTGTCGCGGATGGCCTGGCTCAGGGCCTGCAACTGGTCGGGCGGCGGCAAGTGGTGCTCGTCCGCCTCCAGGGTCAGCAGGTGCGCCTGGCCGGGGCTGGCCTTGAGCAGGTCGAGGATCGGCGTCAGGTGCTCCTCGCTGCGCAGGGTGCTGGCCGACAGGCTCAGGGCCAGCGGGTGAGGGTGTTCCAGCAGGTATTCCAGGGTGTGTTCCAGCATGGCCAGGTCAAAGCGCGCCGACCAGCCCAGGCGTTCTATCCACGGCAGGAAGTGCGCGGCGGCCACTGCTTCGCCGGCCGGGTCCAGCAGGCGCGCCAGTACCTTGTGGTGCAGGATTTGCCCGGGCTCGGCGCACGGCACCACCGGTTGGAAGTACAGCTTGAGCTTGCGCAGGGTCAGCGCCTCGTCGATCCAGGTACGCCACTGCGCGGGGTTCTGGATGGGCGCGCCATTGAAGTGCGCGAGCACCGCCCACGGTTGCTGGGGATGGTTCTGCGCCTCGGTGATCGCCTGGTCCAGGTGCATGTACACGGTGTTCAGCGCTTCACCCGGCTTGTAGGCGGCCACGCCGATATGGGCCACTGGCGAACGGTCGCTGGCGCCGGTCAGGTAGAAGTTCTCCAGCTGCCGGTTGAGGTCTTCGGCCAGGCGCTGCGCGTCTTCGCTGTTGACCGCCGGGGCCAGCAGGCTGAACTCGCCACCGCGGTTGCGCGCGGCCGTCCAGCGGCTGCGGCGCGGGTCTTTCAACAGCGTGGTCAACACCTCGCCCACCTCGGCAATCAACGCGTCGGTGCGCTGGCCGCCCAGGCGCTGGTTCAGGCCGGCGAGGTCGTTCACCCGCAGCATCAGCACAAAACCTTCGCTGTTCTGTTCGGTAACCATCAACTGGTTGGTCAGCTGGGTATCGAACAGGCGGCGGTTGGCCAGGCCCGTGAGCGTGTCCTGATACGACTCCTCGCGCAGCTTCTCGCTGCGTGCCGCTTCCTCGGCGAACAGCGCCTTGAGCTTCTCCACCATCTGGTTCATGGCCAGCACCACCCGGCGCAGTTCCGGGGTGCGCGGAATGCGTGGCAGGGTCAGGAACTCGCGGTGGCTGATGGCATTCGCCTGCTGCACCATGTTGTCCAGGGGGCGCAGTTGCTTGCGCAGCAGCCAGCCGCCAAAAATGGCGCTCAGCAGGCCGCACAGGGCCAGCCACGCCAGGCTGCCGATGGCGGTTTCCCACAGTTTGGCCAGGGCGAACTGCGGGTTGCTCAGCACCTCCACGCGCGCCGCCTGTTCCCAGCCGCGCATCACCAGCGCGTCACCGCCCTGGGGCTTGAGGTTGACCAGGCGCACGAACCACGCCGGCACCTCGCCGGTGCCCGGTTCCGCGGCGCGTTCCACCAGGGTGCTGTTGTCCGCCAGGTTGACCACGCGGATGTTGGAGAAGTAGCCACTGTCGAAAATCGACGAGACCATCAGCTCGATCATGGCCGGGTCATCGACATGGGGTGCCAGCGACAGCCCCAGCGCCGTGGCTGCGTCCTGGCCGTGGGAGCGCAGCTGGCTGACCAGCTGCTCGCGGGAGTTCTCCAGCCCTACGAAAAAGCTGCCGCTGAAGGCCACCACCAGGAACAGGCAGATCGCCAGGAACAGTTGCTTGAGTAATGACATCGGGCACTCCTATCCGTCGCCAATGGCGAAGCCTTCGGCTTTCATTTTTTGCAACACATCCTGCCACCGCGACAGCTTCTTGCTGTCGCTGGTGCGGGCACTGGCCGAGGCGCCGGGCAAATACACGCCCTCGGCATTGAAGGCATACACCGGTAGCAGGTCCTTGCGCTGGGACGCGGGCCTGATATCGGGTTTGAGGTTGTCCAGCACCAGCGGGTCGGCGCGGTCGGTGGCGTAGTAGGCCAGCACCATGTGCGCCTGGTTCAACTCCAGTGCCTTGACGTAGGTGATGCGCAGCTTGTCGGCGGGCACGCCGAGGCGGCGCAGGCTGAAATACTTGGCGATGGCGTAGTCTTCGCAGTCACCGGCGCCTTTCCACAAGGCTTCGAGGGGGGTGGCCCAGTAGTCTTCGACGTGCCACACGGTCATGTCGTCCTTGAACGCCATCTGCCGGTTGAAGAAGCTGTTGACGAGGGTGAGCTTTTCCAACTCGGGCTTGTCGCCGCTGGTCTGCAGCAGCCTGCCCCAGGCTTCCAGGCGCTCGCGTGCCGAGCCCAGCCCACCGTAGTGCTGGTCAGCCTTGCTGATGATTTGCGAGAAGTCCCATTCGGGCCAGTTGTCGCCCGCCACGCTCAGTGACAGGCACAGCGCCATCCAGCCGAACACGCGCCACAGCCGGGGCGAGAGCCATCCTTGTCGACGCGGGCGCTGGGGCATGCCAGAGGTACTCTGGGGTCAGTCGATAGAGTTTAGGAGATGGCGAACGGACAGCACAGGGGGAGGGGATATATATTTCCGTACATCGCATCAACGCTACGTAGCCGCTGCCGTCAGGCAGCGGCTACAGCAGGTGCAATCAGTGGTGACGCGGCTTGAGGATGGCCGGTTTTTCGTCCGGGGCGTTGCACAGCAGGTACAGCGCGGTCAGGGCCTCGGGGATCTGCACGATCATGTCGTCCTGCAGGTTGGCGTCGGCGGCGATGTCGGCGAACTCTGGTTGTTCGTCGAACAGGCCCGAACCCACCATGATCGGCAGCAGCATTTCGCTGACTTCGTCCTCGGCGGTCTCGAACCAGGCGGCTTCACGCATGAACACGCCTTCCATGAAGCCGATGCACCAGCCGCGCAGCTCGGAGTCGTCGGGCTCTTCGCCCAGGTCCAGGTCGCACGGCAGCTCGAATTCCTCGTCGCTGGCCAGCTGGCGGGCGATGTGCGCCTTCAGTGCCACCAGGGTGCCTTCGATCTCTTCGCGCTGGGCGTCGCTGGTGTAGTGCGGCTCCTCGGCGAACAGGGCGTCGATCCACTCGCGCTCCGGGACTTCCTCGGAACACACGGAAAGGGCGGTCAGATAGCCGTGAGCGGCCACGTAGTCCAGCGCTTCCTCGTGCAGCTCATCGGCGTCGAGGAAGGCTTGCAGGCGGTTCAGTTGCTCAGCGAAGGACATTAAAAGGCTACCTTGAAGAATTTACGATAGTGAATTCTAGGCCTTGTTAGGCCCCACGCGCCAGCCAAGCCTGAAAAACATGGCCTTATCAGTGGTGCCCTGCGCGGGCGGGCGCTCGGGTATAATGCGCCGCTTTGGCCGTTTCACGCCCTGAAAGGTTGCCCCGGCAACGGGCGCTTACGCATTTTTGCGTGAAACGCGCACGATTTTCATCCAGCCTAGGCCCGGATGGTTCTGCGATATTTGGAGTTCTTATGCTCGAACAGGCTCAACGCGTCCTTAAGGACATCTTCGGCTACGACAGTTTTCGGGGTCGCCAGGGTGCCATTATCGAACGCGTGGCCAGTGGCGGCGATGCCCTGGTACTGATGCCCACCGGTGGCGGCAAGTCCCTGTGTTTCCAGGTGCCGGCCCTGCTGCGCCCAGGCCTAGCGGTGGTGGTGTCGCCGCTGATCGCGCTGATGGACGACCAGGTCGCCACCCTGGAAGAACTGGGCGTGGCCGCCGCCGCGCTGAACTCCACCCTCAGCGCCGAACAGCAGCGCGACCTGGCCGCGCGCATCCGTCGCGGCGAGGTGAAAATGCTTTACCTGGCGCCCGAGCGCCTGGTACAGCCACGCATGCTCGACTTCCTGCGCAACCTGGACATCGCCCTGTTCGCCATCGACGAGGCGCACTGCGTGTCGCAATGGGGCCACGACTTCCGTCCCGAGTACCTGCAACTGGGGCAACTGGCCGAGCTGTTCCCCAATGTACCGCGCATTGCCCTGACCGCCACCGCCGACAAGCGCACCCGCGAGGAAATCGTCAACCGCCTGCACCTGCAGGACGCCGAGCGCTTCCTGTCCAGCTTCGACCGGCCGAATATCTTCTATCGCATCGTGCCCAAGGAAAATCCGCGCAAGCAGCTGATGACCTTCCTGGCCGAGCGCCGCAGTGACGCCGGCATCGTCTATTGCCTGTCGCGCAAGAAAGTCGACGAAACCGCCGCCTTCCTCTGCGAGCAGGGCTTCCCGGCGCTGTCGTACCACGCGGGCCTGCCGTCGGACGTGCGCGCCGCCAACCAGAAGCGCTTCCTCAACGAGGAAGGCCTGATCATGGTCGCCACCATTGCCTTCGGCATGGGCATTGACAAGCCCAACGTGCGTTTCGTGGCCCACATGGACCTGCCCAAGTCCCTGGAAGCCTATTACCAGGAAACTGGCCGTGGCGGCCGTGATGGCCTGCCCGCCGACGCCTGGATGGCCTACGGCCTGCAGGACGTGCTGATGCTCAAGCAGATGCTGCAGAACTCCGAAGGCGATGAGCGCCATAAACGCGTGGAACAGCACAAGCTGGACGCCATGCTGGCCCTGTGCGAGGAAACCCGCTGCCGCCGCCAGGCGCTGCTGGCCTACTTCGACGAAGACATGCCCACCGCCTGCGGCCACTGCGACAACTGCATCGACGGCGTGCAGACCTGGGACGCCACCGAGCCGGCGCGCCAGGCCCTGTCGGCAGTGTTCCGCACGGGCCAGCGCTATGGCGTGGGCCACCTGGTGGACGTGCTGCTGGGCAAGGACACCGAAAAGGTGCGCAGCTTCGGCCACGAGAAACTCTCGGTGTTCGGCGTGGGCAAGGCGCGCAGCGAGCACGAATGGCGCTCGTTGTTCCGCCAGCTGGTGGCTCGCGGCCTGGCCGACATCGACCTGGAAGGCTACGGCGGCCTGCGCCTGAGCGACACCTGCCGGCCGCTGTTGCGCGGCGAGGTCACCCTTGAACTGCGCCTGGAACCCAAACCGCAGAAAGGCAGCAGCACCCGTAGCGGCTCCGGCAGCCCGGCCAGCCAGCTGGTGCGCGGCGAAGAGCGCGAGCAGTGGGAAGCCCTGCGTACCCTGCGGCGCAAGCTGGCCGAGGAGCACGGCGTGCCGCCGTACGTCATCTTCCCCGACTCCACGCTGCTGGAAATGCTTCGCAGCCAGCCCGGCAGCATGGCCGAGATGGGCCGCGTCAGTGGCGTCGGCGCGCGCAAGCTGGAGCGTTACGGCGAGGCCTTCCTGGGCGTGCTCAACGGCGGCGCCGAGGAAGCGCCGCGCGTGGTGGCCGACATCCGCCACGAGCTCATCAGCCTGGCGCGCGCCGGCATGACCCCACTGCAGATCGCCGGGCAGTTGCAGTGCAGCGAGAAAAACGTCTACAGCCTGCTGGCCGAGGCCATTGGCGCGCAGCAGCTGTCCCTGGAACAGGCCCTGGACCTGCCCGAAGAGGTCATGGCGGAAGTGCAGGACGCGTTCCTCGACGGCGAAGGCGAATTGCCGTCGGTCACCGACATTGCACCGCTGTTCTTCGGCCGCGTGCCGGAGGGGGTGCTGTATTGCGTGAGGGCTGCGTTGCAGTCCGAGTTTGAAATGTGAGCGGTTTCAGACTGACATTTGTTCATTGCGTATTACAAAATCGTTCCGGCATGAGTATTGCCTCTTGGTCAAGGCCATGATTAGCTCACTATCAATTAGTTTTGTCCTTTAGCCATGAGTCGCTTATGCCGTTGACTGATCAACACCGTTTCGGAATGCAACTGGCCCAGATGTCCCGGGGCTGGCGTGCTGAACTGGACCGCCGCCTGGCCGGCCTGGGCCTGTCCCAGGCCCGCTGGCTGGTGCTGCTGCACCTGGCCCGGTTCGAAGAAACCCCCACCCAGCGCGAACTGGCGCAAAGCGTGGGCGTCGAGGGTCCGACACTGGCGCGGCTGCTCGACAGCCTGGAAACCCAGGGGCTGGTGCAGCGCCAGGCGGTGCTGGAAGACCGCCGGGCGAAGAAAATCCTGTTGTGTGAGCCGGCCTTGCCGCTGATCGAACAGATCGAGACCATTGCCAACACCCTGCGCGCCGAACTGTTCGTGGGCGTGGACGAGGACGAAATGCGCGTCTGCATGCGCGTGCACAAGCAGATCCTGGATAATCTCGAGAAGAAATCCTGAGCCCGCGCGGGCCGCAGGCTTTGAGAAAGGCCGGTTGGCAGTCTATAACCAGAAAGACAGGAAGCAGGTTCCTCAAAGGGATTCTCATGCCAGAGCGTTCGCGGTCCATGTTCGGGGCCTTTTCCATATCGACTTCCATCCGTCTGCTGGCGGCCGCGCTGGCAATTGCTGCCGGCCCTGCCCACGCCTTGGGCCTGGGTGACATCACCCTGCATTCATCGCTGGGCCAGCCGCTGAGCGCCGATATCGCGCTGGTGGATGCCCAGGGCCTGGGCAATGCCGACCTCTCGGTGGCGCTGGCCACGGCCGACGAGTTTGCCCGCGCCGGTGTCGACCGCGCGTTCTTCCTCAATGACCTGCACTTCACGCCGGTGCTGACCGGCGAGCGCAAGTTCATTCGCGTCACCACCAGCAAGGCGGTGACCGAGCCTTACCTGGATTTCCTGGTGCAATTGAACCGGCCCAGTGGCCAGCTGCTGCGCGAGTTCACGGTGCTCATCGATCCGCCGGGTACCGTGGCCCTGGCGCCCGCGCCCAAGTTCGACGACGCGCCGGTCAGCAGCATCGCCAGCGCCCTGGCCAGTGCCAACAGCCCTGCGCCCGCAGCGCGTGCTGCTGCCGTGCCGAAGCCGGCCGTGGCGTTGCCGCCTGCCACCCAGGACAAACGCCTGGACGTGCAGAAAGGCGACACCCTGTGGAGCATCGCCAAGCGCCTGCAGGCAGCCGGCACGCCAACGCCGCCCAATACCCTGGTGCAGGAACTGCGCGCCCTCAACCCCGGCAAGCTGAAAGCCGGGCAGAGCCTGTTGCTGCCCGACACCGCCGCGCTGCCGGGCGCCGCCGGTGTGGCAGCCGTTGCTGCCGCCTCCGCACCCGCGCTTCCCGATACGCCGCCACCCGCCGTGCCTACCCCCGACGACCAGGCGCTGCACAAGGACATCGATGACCTCAACGCCAAACTGCAGGCCCTGCAGGAGCAGATGAACGGCAAGGACCAGCAGTTGCAGCAATTGCAGCAACAACTGGCCCAGGCACAAGCACAGCCGCACCCAGCAGCCCCGGCAGCCAAGCCACCGGCAGTGGTGGCGCCAGCTGCGCCCGTGGCCGCGCCGCCGGTCATCGATGACAGCGGTGACATACCCTGGCTGCCGATTCTGGGTGTGCTGCTGATCCTGTTGTTGCTGGGCGGCCTGGTCTACAACCGTCGTCGTCAACAGGCTACGGTCATGCTTCCGGCGGCTCGGTACGAGGCGGATGAAACCGACGCGCTGATAAAACCGGCCCAGGGCGGCCTGGCACCGGCCCCCGAAGTTACCGAGGATGAACCTTCCCCCGCGCCGGGCGTGGCACCCAAGCGCGAAAGCGCCCCGGCCACCGACGCCATGGACGGCGCCAGCATCTACATCGCCTATGGGCGTTTCAACGAAGCCACCGCCATTTTGCGCGAGGGCTTGCAGAAGGAACCGCACCGCACTGACCTGCGTTTGCGCCTGTTGGAGGTGCTCGGCCAGCAGGGTGACGTCGAAGGCTTCGCCGAAGAAGAACGGGCCTTGTTGGCGCAGGATTTCAAGGCCGAGAAGATCGAGGCCATCCGCAACCACTACCCCAAATTGCAACCGCCAACGCCACCGCCCGAGGCTTTGCCGGTGGTGCCGGTAACGTTGGCGGCGGTTGCCGCCGTGGCCCCGGCCATCGTCGACGCACCAGCGCCTGCACAAGAGCCGCTGGACGACTTCCAGTTGAACCTGGACGACCTGTCAATGGACGCCGACTGGGACCTGGTCAGCCCGTTCGACCCGGCTCCGGCGCGCAAGACCGGTGAGGCAGTGTCTGACGCCCAGGCGCCGGTGGACCCCGAGTTTGCCAGCAACCTGAAGGAATTCCCCGACGTGTTCGAAATGCCCGACGAGCAGTTCCTCAGCGATTTCGCCGAGGAAGAGCCGGCGGCCGAGGACGACGGCCTCGACGACGCGTTCCTCGACAGCTTCGTGGCCGGTGCCGACCTGCCGGAGCTGGATGCCCTGACCGTGGATTTCGATGCCCCGGACGATGCGCTGGAAGCGTCGGGCAAGTTGGAGCAGGCGCAGACCTGCATCGAGCAGGGCGACCTGCGCAGCGCCGCCGACCTGTTGCACGAGATACTGCTGGACGGGGACGAAGACGACCAACAGGCCGCACGCCAGCTGTTGTCGAAAATTGCCTGAGGCCGCCATGACCGCCATTCGCCCGCACATCGTCATCACCTATTGCACCCAGTGCCAATGGCTGCTGCGCGCCGCCTGGCTGGCCCAGGAACTGCTCAGCACCTTCGCCGACGACCTGGCCCGGGTCAGCCTGGAACCGGGCACCGGCGGGGTGTTTCGCATTACCTGCGACGATGTGCAGATCTGGGAGCGCAAGGCCGATGGCGGCTTCCCGGAGGCCAAGGTGCTCAAGCAGCGGGTGCGCGACTGCATCGACCCGGCGCGCGACCTGGGCCACAACGATCGTTGAGGCGAAATTGGAATCAATTTGTGGGAGCTGGCTTGCCAGCGAGCTTTTGAGGCCTGGAGGCTCGCTGGCAAGCCAGCTCCCACAGTTATGTGTTGCTGGGCCTCTATTTCTGCCCCACCAGCGTATCCACCGCGGGCACCCGGGTGTCGCTCTCCATTTGTGCATCATGCTCCAGCTGGTGGCTGAACCTTTCCAATGACCCATGCGCCGGTTGCGCATCGCTGGCGAACACCGGCGGGCTGAGCATGTAGGCGGTCAGTATGCGGCTCAACGCCTGCAGGCTGTCGATGTGGGTGCGCTCGTAGCCGTGGGTGGCGTCGCAACCGAAGGCCAGCAGCGCGGTACGAATGTCGTGCCCGGCGGTGACGGCCGAATGTGCATCGCTGAAATAGTAGCGGAACAGGTCGCGGCGCACGGGCAGTTCATGCGCCTGGGCCAGGTTCAGCAGGTGCCGTGACAGGTGGTAGTCATAGGGGCCGCTGGAATCCTGCATGGCCACGCTGACGCTGTGTTCACTACTGTGTTGCCCGGGGGCCACCGGGGCAATGTCGATACCGACGAATTCACTGACATCCCAGGGCAGGGCGCCAGCAGCACCCGAGCCGGTTTCCTCGGTGATGGTAAACAGCGGATGGCAGTCGATGGCTGGCTGCACGCCACTTTCGACGATGGCCTTGAGGCTGGCCAGCAACGCAGCGACACCGGCCTTGTCATCCAGGTGGCGGGCGCTGATATGGCCGCTGTCAGTGAACTCGGGCAGCGGGTCGAAGGCCACGAAGTCACCGATGTTGATGCCCAGGGTCTCGCAGTCGGCGCGGGTCGCGCAGTAGGCGTCCAGGCGCAATTCCACGTGGTCCCAGCTCACCGGCAGTTGGTCGACGGCGGTGTTGAACGCGTGCCCGGACGCCATCAGTGGCAGCACGCTGCCACGAATCACGCCGGTGTCGGTGAACACGCTGACGCGGCTGCCTTCGGCGAAACGGCTCGACCAGCAGCCCACCGGCGCCAGCGACAGCCGGCCATTGTCCTGGAAGGCGCGTACGCTGGCGCCAATGGTGTCCAGGTGCGCCGACACGGCGCGGTCAGGCGAGCTTTGCTGGCCCTTGAGGGTGGCGCGGATGGTGCCGCGGCGGGTGAGTTCGAAGGGTATGCCCAGCTCTTCCAGGCGCTCGGCCACGTAGCGCACGATGGTGTCGGTGAAGCCGGTGGGGCTGGGAATGGCGAGCATTTCCAGCAGCACTTTCTGCAGGTAATGGGTATCGGGTTCGGGAATTTTGCTAGTCATGGAAACTCCTCGGTCCGTAGCCGCTGCCGTCAGGCTGCGCTGGCTGTCGCAGCGGCTACAGGATGGTTCAGGTAAGGACCTGGCAATGCGGAAACAGCAGGTCGATGAACTTCTGCGCGGTAGGCCGTGGCTCGTGATTGGCCAGGCCCACGCGTTCGTTGGCTTCGATGAACACATAGCCCGGCTGGTCGGCCGCCGGCACCAGCAGGTCCAGGCCCACCACCGGAATGTTCAGGGCGCGGGCGGCGCGCACGGCGGCGTCGGCCAGTACCGGATGGAGCGTGTCGGTTACATCCTCCAGGTGCCCGCCGGTGTGCAGGTTGGCGGCGCGGCGCACGGCCAGCACCTGCCCCTTGGGCAGCACGGTGTCATAGTCGAAACCTGCGGCGTGCAGGGTGCGTAGGGTTTCGTGGTCCAGCGGGATGCGGCTTTCACCCTGGGTGGCGGCCTGGCGCCGGCGGCTCTGGGCCTCGATCAGCGCGCCAATGGCATGCAGGCCGTCGCCGGTGATCGACGCCGGGCGGCGGATGGCCGCTGCCACCACTTCAAAACCGATCACCACGATGCGCAGGTCGGCACCTTCATGGAAGCTTTCCAGCAGCACGCGGCTGTCAAAGCGGTGGGCGTGTTCGATGGCTTGCTGCACCTCGTCCAGGTTGTCGATGTCCACCGCCACGCCCTGGCCTTGCTCGCCGTCCACCGGCTTGACCACGATGCGCCCGTGCTGCTCGAGGAAGTCCTGGTTGTCATCGGCGCTACCCGCCAGTTGCTGCGCCGGTAGCTTCAAACCGGCGGCGCTGAGCACCTTGTGGGTCAGGCTCTTGTCCTGGCACAGGTTCATGCTGATGGCGCTGGTGAGGTCGCACAGTGACTCGCGGCAACGAATGCGCCGGCCGCCGTGGTTGAGCGTGAACAGCCCGGCGTCGGCATCGTCGATCTGCACCTCGATACCGCGGCGCAGCGCCTCGTCGACGATGATGCGAGCGTAGGGGTTCAGCTCGGCTTGGGGGCCAGGGCCCAGGAACAGGCTCTGGTTGATACCGTTCTTGCGCTTGATGGCGAACGTAGGCAGGGTGCGGAAGTCCAGCTTGGCGTAGAGGTTCTTGGCCAGGCGGTTGTCGTGCAGCACCGACAGGTCCAGGTAGCTCAAGCCGCGGCTCATGAAGTGCTCGATCAGGTGGCGCACCAGCACCTCGCCCACGCCGGGGCGGGTGCAGCGCGGGTCCACCGCCAGGCACCACAGGCTGCTGCCGTGCTCAGGGTCGTGGAAGGCCTTTTCATGGTTCAGGCCCATGACGCTGCCAATCACCTGGCCGCTTTCCTCGTCTTCAGCCAGCCAATACACCGGCCCGCCCTGGTGGCGCGGGGTGAGGCGGGTGGGGTCGATGGGCAGCATGCGGCGCTTGAGGTACAGCTGGTTGATGGCTTCCCAGTCGGCGTCGCTCTGCGCGCGGCGAATGCGGAAGCCGCGAAACACTCGTTGGGCCGGGCGGTAGTCGCTGAACCACAGGCGCAGCGTGTCGGAGGGGTCGAGGAACAGCTGCTGCGGGGCCTGCGCCAGCACCTGCTGCGGGGCGGCCACGTACAGGGCGATGTCGCGCTCGCCATGTTGTTCGTTGACCAGTTCGGCGGCAAGGCTGGCCGGGTCGGGAAACGTGTGGCCCATCAGCAGCCGCCCCCAGCCGCAGTGCACGGCATGGGGCTGGCCCTGGGGGGCGCTGCCGTCTTCGGCGAAGCGCGCCTGCAGGCGTTCGTAACTGGGGGACTGGCCGCGCAGCAGGCGCTGGTTGTAAGCCGTGGCGTGGGGTTTCATTGGTCAGATTCCTTGCTCGCTGAGCCACAGGTTCAGGGCTGCCAATTGCCACAGCTTGGAGCCGCGCAACGGCGTCAGTTGGCCCTGGGGGTTGGTCAGCAACTGGTCGAGCATGGCCGGCTTGAACAGCCCGCGGTCCTGGCTGGGGTCCAGCAGCAGTTCGCGCACCCAGTTCAGGGTGTTGCCTTCCAGGTGCTTGAGGCCCGGCACCGGGAAATAGCCTTTCTTGCGGTCGATGACTTCGCTGGGGATGACCAGACGCGCCGCTTCCTTGAGCACCTGCTTGCCACCGTCGGGCAACTTGAAGCGCGCCGGCACCCGTGCCGACAGCTCCACCAGGCGGTAGTCCAGGAACGGCGTGCGCGCTTCCAGGCCCCAGGCCATGGTCATGTTGTCGACGCGCTTGACCGGGTCGTCCACCAGCATCACCGTGCTGTCCAGGCGCAGGGCCTTGTCGACGGCGGCCGTGGCGCCGGGTTGGGCGAAATGCTCGCGGACGAAGTCGCCGGCGGCGTCGTTGCGCGTCAGCCATGCGGGTTGCACAGTGGCGGCATAGTCGTCGTAGCTGCGGTCGAAGAAGGCGTCACGGTAGGCCCCGTAGGGGTCGCTGGCGCCGTCCACCTGCGGGTACCAATGGTAGCCGGCGAACAGTTCGTCGGCGCCCTGGCCGCTCTGCACCACCTTGCAGTGCTTGGCCACTTCCCGTGACAGCAGGTAGAAGGCGATGCAGTCATGGCTCACCATCGGCTCGCTCATGGCGCGGAACGCTGCGGGCAATTGCTCGATGATTTCGGCTTCGTCGATGCGCAATTGGTGGTGGCGGGTGCCGTAGTGCCTGGCGATCAGGTCGGAATACTGGAACTCGTCGCCGCGCTCGCCGCCAGCGTCCTGGAAACCGATGGAGAAGGTCGACAGATCTTCCACGCCGACTTCACGCAACAGGCCCACCAGCAGGCTGGAGTCCACGCCGCCCGACAGCAGCACGCCCACGTCCACGGCGGCGCGTTGGCGGATGGCAACGGCTTCACGGGTGCTGTCCAACACACGGTCGCGCCAGTCTTCCAGGGTCAGGTTGGCCTCGTCCGCATGCGGGCCGTAGGGCAGGGTCCACCAGGTTTTCTGTTCGCTGTTGCCGTGGGCGTCGATGCGCAGCCAGGTGGCAGGCGGCAGTTTCTCGATGCCGGCCAGCAGGGTACGTGGCGCCGGCACCACCGCGTGGAAATTGAGGTAGTGGTTCAGCGCCACTGGGTCGAGGATCGGGTTGATGTCGCCACCCTTGAGCAGCGCCGGCAATGCCGAGGCGAAACGCAGGCGGCCCGCAGTGCGGGACAGGTACAAAGGCTTCACGCCAAGGCGGTCGCGGGCAATGAACAGGCGCTGGTTGTCACGCTCCCAGATGGCGAAGGCGAACATGCCGTTGAGCTTGGGCAGCAATGCCTCGCCCCACGCGTGGTAGCCCTTGAGCAGCACTTCGGTGTCGCCGCCCGAATAGAAGGCATAGCCCAGCGCTTCAAGCTCGCTGCGCAGCTCCGGGAAGTTGTAGATGGCGCCGTTGAAGGCCAGGGACAAGCCCAGTTGCTGGTCGATCATGGGCTGCGCCGAGCCGTCGGACAGGTCCATGATTTTCAGCCGCCGATGGCCCAGCGCTACCGGGCCCTGGCTATGGAAACCCCAGGCATCCGGGCCGCGAGGGGCCAGGTGGTGGGTGATGCGTTCAATGGCCGCGAGGTCCGCTGGCTGTTGGTCGAAACGAAGTTCACCTGCTAATCCGCACATAAGTCCTTACCGGTTGTTCCGTTGGGGAGGGGCGCCATGAGGCGCGCTTAAGGAACTGACCGGTGAGATTTTCAGGAGTTTTAGATCAATATGTTATAAGCAGAAACTTCGGCTAATTATTAGAGTAATTCATCAAAATATCTTGAAATAAAAATCGTACTTTCGAAAGTTCAAAAAAAATCCTGCAAAGTTAATGGTTTCCCAACTTTACCCTTCGTTCAATTCCAATTGGTTATTTGGCGTGCCAGCAAATGCTACGCTATATTCGCCTGATCAAATCTTGGATCCGATTATTCAGGCCTCAGTCAGGCGGAAACACCATCATGTTGTGGACACTTCGCTCTCTCGAAAAATTTTGCCCGGAAGCCTCGGAGGACAGCCTGTTCGACTCCCTGCAATGGGTAACACGCGAATTGGGATACGAGTACTTCAGTCTCAATGTTTTTGTACGGCGGCCACTGACCCACAATAAAGTTTTCAAGCGAAATAATTACTCGGTGCGCTGGAACCAACTTTACAAAGATAACCGTTACGCGCTGGTAGACCCCTTGCTCAAGGAGAGCATGCGCTGCCAATTACCGCTGTTATGGACCCCCGATTTGTTCGCGGGGGAGCGGGAATTAGCCCGGCAATACCAGGCACATGGGCTGTGCCATGGGGTAAGCCAGACAGTGCATGGCATCAACGGCGGCACCAGCATCCTGAGCCTGTCACGCAGCCAGGACTCTATCTCCATCGCCGAATTCTATGACAAGGCCGGTGACATCCTCTGGCTGGCGAACCTGATGCACAACGCGCTGGTGCCACGCATTGAAGAGCAGGCCCAGCAACAATTGATCGACAGCGGGCAGCAGGCCAGCCTTTCCAGCCGCGAACTGGAAGTGCTGAAGTGGACCGCGCAGGGGCTGACGTCGGTGGATGTGGCCAATGTGCTGATGCTCAGCGAACGCACGGTCAACTTCCACATCGCCCGTTGCATCGAAAAACTGGGGGTTTGCAACAAGCTCTCGGCGGTGGTCAAGGCGGTACTCTGCGGCCTTATCTAAGCGCTCAATAGCCGGTCATTTCCAGATAGCCCTGGCCTGCATGGCTGCCCTCCAGGCGAACCGGGCCTTCCCAGTACGGCGGGGTCACGTTCATCCAGGCATTGGTGTTCAACGCGTGCAGTTGTACGTCCAGCCCATGGCCAGGGATGCGTAGGTGCCAGCGTGTCGGCGCTTCATGGCCATCCAGGGTTGCCATGGGGGAAGACGGCTGCAATTGCACCTGGTTGCTGTCAAGGGGTTGGCCCTGGCCGTCGGGGCTGATCCAGTTGCCACTGATGAAGTCGGCGCCATACTGCTGGCGCAGGCGGAACAGCATCACCTGGCTGCCGTCGTCCAGGTGCAGGGCGAACCAGTCCCAGCCTTGCTGATTGGCGGCCAGTGGTTGGCTGCTCCATTCGCGGTCCAGCCATGCCTGGCCGCTGACCTGCCATCGTTGCCCCTGTGCCTGGACCTGGCCGCTGGCTTGGTAGAAGGGCTGGCTGTAATACCAGGACGCCTGGCCCTGCAGGGACTTGCGGCTATAGCCTTGGTCGCCCTGCAGCACCAGCGGCTTGTCTGCCTTGAGCACCAGGTCGTAGCTGAAGTCGGTGCCGTGGGCACTCATGCGCAGGTCACCGAGGTTGGGGGTGGAGGGTGCACTGGCGGCCAGGCGCCAGTCGTCGATCCAGGCGGCAAAGGGCTCGGCCTCCACCCCGGCCTGGCCAACGCCACCCCGGGCCAGCGCCTGGGCGCTGTGCTGGAAGGTGGCACCGGTCAGGGCGGCGTGTGCCAGCCAGATGGTCTTGTGGCTCCAGCCAGCAGGCTCGGCGCCGGGTGCCAGGGCGCTGCGGAACAGGGTCCATTGGGCGCCGAAGGTCTCGCCGCTGGCGGCTTTGAGATTGGCGGTCACGTACCACCATTCGATGCGGTAGCCGGGGTGGGGCCCGTGGTCACGCGGGAACACCAAGGGCGCGCCGGGCGTGACCTTGGCGAAGCCCTGGCCCTCGGCGCCCAGGCCGGCGAAGCCCTGGGGCGGTGGCGGGGGTTGGTCGCAACCGGCCAGGGCCACCAGCAATGTGAGTATCAGCGTGGCTTTAGCGTTCATCGGCGAATACTCGCAGCAGGTCCGCAGGCTTGCTGCGCAGCAGCCGCACCAGTGGCCAGGTGGACGCCAGGGCGGTGGCCAGCAGCGCCCAGCCCAGCAGCTGCAGCAGTTGCAACGGGAATATTTGCAGCGGCAGCCGCCAGCCGAAGGCCTGGACGTTGACCACCGCCACCAGGCACCACGCCAGCAGGATGCCCAATGGTATGGCCAGCAACAAGGTCAGCAGGCTCATCAGCCAGGTCTGCGCCAGGTTGAGCAGGATCAGCTGCCGGCGTCCCACCCCCAGTGCCCATAGTGGCGCCAGGTGCCCCAGGCGATTATCGCTCTGGGTCAGCAGGCTGATGAACAGCGCCACGGCGGCCACGCCCAGGGTCAGGCTGTCGAGGGCAGTGGTGGCGCTGAAGGTCCGTTCGAACACTTGCACGGCCCAGCGCTTGAGCTGGCCCTGGTCAACCACGCGGCTGTCGTCGAGCTGGAAGCGGGCCAGCAGCTCGGCCTTGAGCGCCGGCACCGCCGCTGGGGCCAGGCGCAGGGCCAGGCGCGTGGGGCTTTCAGCTGGCCACAGCCGCTGCCAGGTGGCAGCGCCCAGCAGCACGTGGCCCTTGGGGTTGCCGTAGTCGGCGTAGATACCGACCACGGTCAGCGGCACACTGGCCGCCTGCCCCGGCAGCTGCAGGCGGTCGCCGATGCCCAGGCGCAGGTGGCGGGCCAGCTGTTCGCTGAGCATCAGGGTGGGGCTGCTGAACAGCTGGTCCCATGGGGCGCCTGCGGCTTGCTGCAGCAGTGGCCAGTGCTCGCGGTACAACGGGTCGTCGATAACACCGTGCACTTCCACCGGCCAGCCTTCTACCTTGATGTCCTGCTCGCGGCCGGGCAGCACCCGCGTCACCTCCGCGCGTTGCGCCAGCCATGCCTGTATTTGCTGGGTCTGCGTGGCATCGACCGGGCGCACGTACAACTCGGCCACCAGGCGCTGTTCCAGCCAATGGGTGAAGGTGTGGCGGAAGCCCTCGGTCATGCTGGCCGCGCCGATGTTGGTGGCCATGGCCAGCAGCAGGGCCATCAGTGCCTGGCTCAGCGCGGGCAGTTGCTGGCGGCAGTCAGCTAGAAACCATTGGGCCAGGGGCCGTGCCGCACGCAGGCTGGCCAGCAGGCGGTCGAGCATCACCGGCAACGCCAGCGCCGCCGCCAGCAGCAGGCAAGCCAGCAAGGCGAAGCCGGCAGCCAGGCTGTCGCCGCGCCAGGCCAGCAGTAGCGCCGCCAGCCCCAGCAGGAGTGCGCCGTAGCCCTGACGCCGCAGCCACTGCCCGTGGGCGCCACGCCAGGCTTCCTGCGCCGCCAGGGCCAGCAAAGGCAGGCGGGCGGCGCGCCACAGGCTTTGCGCACCGGCCAGCAGCGCCCCCGCCAGGCTCAGGCCAATGGCGCCCAGCCACCAGCCGGTGCCCAGGCTGAGCTGGTTGCCCACCTCGGCGCCATACAGGCCGCGCAGGCTGGCTGCCACGTCGGGCAGCAGGGCGCTGGCCAGGCCGTAGCCGCTGAGCACTCCGGCAATCGCGCCCAGCAGGGCCAGCAGGGTCAGCTCCAGCAGCAGCGCGGTTACCAGCGTGGTCAGGCCAACGCCGCAGGCGCGCAGGGTACGCAACAGGCCCCGGCGTTGCTCAAGCGCAAGGCCGATGGCGGCCTGGGCGATGAACAGCCCGACCACAAAGGACAGCAGGCCCAAGGCGGCCAGGTTCAGGTGCAGCGCTTCGGTCAGGCGCTGCATGTCCTGGCCGGGGTCGCTGTGGTCAAGGCGCAACTGTGCGTCGAGCGCGGCAGGCAGGGCCGCAGTAAACCCGGCGGGCAGCAGCAGGCGCGACAGCTGCCCGGGGGCCTGCAGCACCGCCTGGGCGTGGCCGATATCCATCAACAGTACGCCAGGGGCCATGTCCTCGCGGGTGCGCAAGGGTGGCAGCACCGCGTTGATACGGGCCCCGTCGGCGCCGCCGAGGGCGCGCAGGGTCTGGGGCGATACCCAGGTTTCCCCAGGGTCGCCAATGAACGCGTAAAGCTCTTCGGGGGACGGCACGTGGCCGGCCAGGGAGGTCTGCGGCGGCAGGCTCAGCGGGTCGATACCGGTGACCTGCAGGCGCTGGCCATTGAGCGTCAGGCGGCCTTGCAGCAGGGGCGACACTGGCCAGCCCTGCAGGCGCAGGTTGACGAACAGCGCCTGGGGCAGGCGTTCGCCCTGCAGCGGCACCAGGCTGGCCTGCGCCTGGCCGCCGATCAGCGCGCTGACCTGGGCGTAGCTGGCGCGGGCCTGGCCGTTGAGGGCCTGCACGCCAATCAGCAGGGCGGTGGCCAGCCACAGCCCGGCCAGCGCGCTGGCGAGTTGTACCGGGTGCCGGCGCCAGTGGCTGAGCAGGGTGCGCAGGGTCCAGTACAGCGTGGGCATGATCAGCCGCCCTGCACGCGGCCGGCTTGCAACAACACGCGCCGTTGCAGGCGTGCGGCGATCGCCGGGCTATGGGTCACCATCAACAGGCTGCAGCCGCTGTCGGCCTGCAGTTGCAGCATCAAGTCGAGCACCT
The DNA here is from genome assembly GCF_056175065.1 of Pseudomonas sp. JC1203. Classification (NCBI taxonomy): domain Bacteria; kingdom Pseudomonadati; phylum Pseudomonadota; class Gammaproteobacteria; order Pseudomonadales; family Pseudomonadaceae; genus Pseudomonas; species Pseudomonas sp. JC1203. The sequence continues at coordinate 215,867 of NZ_JBWCAM010000012.1, read as the reverse complement.
GCGCGCTGGTGTGTTCATCAAGGTTGCCGGTGGGTTCGTCGGCCAGCAGCAATGGCGGGCGTGACGCCAGGGCGCGGCCCAGCGCCACACGCTGTTGCTGGCCGCCGGACAACTGCTCGGGGTAGCGCTGCAGCAGCGCGGTAAGCCCCAGGCGTTCGGCCAGTTCGTCTTGCCAGGCCGGGTCGTGACGGCCGGCCAGGCGCGCCTGGAAGGCCAGGTTGTCGGCCACGGTGAGGCTGGTGATGAGGTTGAATTGCTGGAAGATCAGGCCGATGCCTGTACGGCGCCACTCGGCCAGCTGGCGTTCGCCCAATTGTTCCAGAGCCTGGCCGTTCACGCCGATATGGCCGCTGTCGACCCGGTCGAGCCCTGCCACCAGGTGCAGCAGGGTGCTTTTGCCGCTGCCCGATTCACCCATCAGCGCCAGGCTCTGCCCCTGTTCCAGCTGCAGGTCGATGCCGGCCAATACCGGCAGCGGGCCCTGCGGCGTGGGGTAGGATTTGTGCAGTTGGCTGATGCGTAGCATGGGACTGTCCGTGGGTGACGCCGGCCCCCAGCATCACCCACGTACGGTGGCGACACAAGCGTGGCCGCTGCATCCTGTGGGAGCTGGGGTGCCCCCGCGCGGGTGGGGCCCGAAAAGCACGCAGGCAAGCCACCTCCCACCAGACACAAG
>NZ_JBWCAM010000012.1:138287-215181 GCF_056175065.1 Pseudomonas sp. JC1203 | reverse complement strand
TGGGCGCTGCTTGGCCCGGGCGGTGTGGGGCCAAAAACGGCGGGGGGCCACCCCAGCTCCCACAAGACACAAGCGGCCGAAGGCCGCGTCAGAGGCGCCGCGCTGTTCCTGGCACACCGCGGCGAACCTGGACGCAGCCTGCGGCAGCTGCTACGGCTTGCCCTTTACCAGGTTGCGCACCCAGAAGCGGTTGGGGTGGCAGGCTTCGGCTACCGCACGTGGCAGCGGCAGCGCCTCGTTGTCCAGCCAGGCGGCAATCAGTTCGCCACTCAGCGGCGCGGTGATCAGCCCGCGTGAGCCGTGGCCGCTGTTCACGTACAGCCCCGGTAGCCAAGGGCAGGGCAGGGCAGGCACCTGGCGGGCGTCGCGGCCGAGGATGGCGTAGGTACCGGAAAACGCCTCCCGGTCGGCCACTGGGCCGACGATGGGCAGGTAGTCAGGGCTGGTGCAACGGAACGCAGCGCGGCCCTGCAACTGTTCGGCCGGCAGGTCGGCAACCCCCAGGCGGGTGGCGAGGTCGGCGGATATCTCGTCGAGCATCGCCAGGTTGCCCTGGTGCTCGGCCAGGGTGGGGGTGAGGTCGTCGTTGTGGAAGTCAAAGCTGGCGCCCAGGGTATGTTCGCCCAGGCGTGCAGGGGCCACGTAGCCCTCGGCGCACACCACGGTGGCCAGCGCGGCGCTGGCATCGGTCTGCGCCAAGCGGGTGATTTGCCCGCGGATGCGCTTGAGCGGCAATTGTGCGGTGTGCTCCATTTCGCGCACCTGGGCCGCCGTGCACAGGACTGTCGCCGGCGCGCTGGCCAGCAGGCGCTCGCCGTCCCAGGCCTGCCATTGGCCGTCGATATGGCGCAGTTGCAGCACCTCATGGTGCGGCAGCACTGTGACCCCCGGTTGCCCGGCCTGGAACCGGCACAGCGCCGGTGGGTGCACCCAGCCGCCCTCGGGGAAGTACAGGCCGCCGCTGGGCAGTTCAATGCCGGCCTGGGCCTGGGCGGCTTCGCGCGTCAGCACGTGGAGCAATTGCGCGTCGAAAGCGCTGGCCAGTTGTGCCTGGCGCTGGGCTTCCTTGTCGTCGAATGCCAGCTGCAGCACACCGCAGGCGTCCCAGTCGCGCCCGCGCTGCAGCTGCTCCAGCAGCCGTCGGGTGTGGCCGAAGCCACTGAGGATAAGCTGCGACAGCGCCGTGCCGTGGGCCGACAGTTTGAGGTACAGCACGCCTTGCGGGTTGCCCGAGGCCTCCTCGGCCACTGCTGCATGACGCTCCAGCAGCGTCACCCGCCAGCCGCGCGCAGCCAGGCTGGCGGCCGTGGCGCAACCGGCAAGCCCGGCGCCAATCACCAGGGCGTGGCGCTCGCCAACAGGCTGTGGCGGGCGTGCGAACCAAGGCTTTATCCGCTGGGCGGGCGGCCCCATGGGGCCCACGAACGCCCCGCGCAGCACCTCCCACTTCTTGCCGATGCCGGGGATGCGCTTCATCTTGTAGCCCACCGCGATCAGCCCGCGTCGCACCCAGCCGGTGCTGGTGAAGGTGCCCAGGGTGGAGCCCGGCGCGGCCAGGCGCGCCAGTTCGGCGAACAGCTCGGGGGTCCACATTTCCGGGTTTTTGGCCGGTGCAAAGCCATCCAGGAACCAGGCGTCGACCTGGGCGTCCAGCTGCGGCAGCTGTTCCAGCACATCGCCAATCAACAGCGTCAGGGTCACCCGCCCGCCGTCGAACACCAGGCGCTGAAAGCCTGGGTGAATGGCCACGTACTGCTCCAGCAGCGGCGCGGTGAACGGCGCCAGTTCCGGCCACAGCGCCAGGGCACGGCTCAGGTCGGCGTGGCTGAGCGGGTACTTCTCCACGCTGATGAATTGCAGGCGCGCACCGGGCGCGGCACGGTCGGCGAACAGCTGCCAGGCGCAGAAGAAATTCAGGCCGGTGCCAAAGCCGGTTTCGCCGATCACCAGGCGTTGGCCATCGCCCAGCGCGCTGAAACGTGCGCTCAGGTCGTTCTGGTCGATGAACACGTGGCGCGTCTCTTCAAGGCCGGAAGCGGCGAAATAGACATCGCCGTACTGGCGCGAGGTAGGGCGGCCCAGGTCGTCCCAGTCGATCTGGGCGTGCAGTGGTTCGGTACTCATGTTCGGCTCGGCGACAGACAAGCGCCCATGATAACGGCGGGTGGTGTTTATTGCCGCCTTTTAGCGGGGAAGCGCTTGATAACGTGGCGCCTTGCAACCTGATCGCAAGGAGCGACCATGACCCTTCCCCAGTATTACCATACCCCTGTCGCCCATGGCGGCGACACCCCCACCCGTGACCGTGCTCGTGTGGTGGCGAGCAATTTGCCGAAGTGGCTGCTGGATGCACCGGCGGCGGTGCGCACTGCCCTGGTTGCCAGCCAGGCCAACAGCCAGGCAGCGCGCAAGGCGCTGGCCGACTGGCTGGCGCCGCTGCCCAAGCTGGACGAATTTGCCGAGCAACAGCTCAATGCCGCGCTGCAACCAACCTTGGGCGAGGTTGATGTACGCAACCATGTGCTGGCCTGGCATAAGGATGTCGGCTCGCTGAGCGTGCCGCGCAAGCACATGTCGCAGCAGACGTTGCTGCACGCCGCCCTGCAGAACTTCGTCGCTGACGAGGTGTTTGGCCGCGAGTCATCGTTGCTGCCGGCGGGCGCCCTGACCATCGAGGAGGGCGGCTTGAAATTCCGCTACAACCCGAACAGGGCGCTGGCGATGACCCCCACGGGCTTCGCAGCGGCGTGCCGCACCCTGGACATCGGCGGCCAGTACCAGCTGCAGCTCAAGCAGCGTTTCGACCCTGCGGACGACAAGGCGCGGGTCACGGCGCTGTTCACTGACAACGACCGCTACAGCTTCGAGGTGCAAGCACATATCGCCCAGTTGCGTGGGCACATCAGCGAGGCGGCGTACCAGGCGCTGCTCGGCATCGCCAAAGGCGACGCTGCCATCTGGGGGGCGAAGGCGGTACGCGTCGCTGCGTTGCGGATGATGCAGAGTTCGACTTTCGAGGGCGGTGACCTGCATGGCCCACTGCTGGTGGATACCGCCGATGGCGGCCCCTGCGTGTTGTACCTGCCATTGGAACCCGACACCCCCTTCAAGGAGTACAAGTCGCTGCAGGCAGCCCATGATGCCCTGCGCGAGAAGCTGCGCAGCGAGGCTTATCGGCGTTACTGGCAGCGGTTCGTCAGCCAGCGCGAGGCCGCCAGCTTTGCCGACCACCTGAAAGACCGCCTGACCCCGCTGGTAACCATTTTCCCGGCCACACCGCGCCGCGAGCCGGCGCCGGATGCCAACCTCAACTTTGAGCGCGTCGAGTTGACCGGCCCCTTGTTCGCCGCCGTGCACGCCCGTCGGGTGGCGCGGGTACTGGATGACGGCAAGGTGTTGGCCATGCCCACCGCCAACATAGACCAGCAGCAACGCGATGAGCGCAACCGCGGGTGGCTGGCAGCAGGCCTTGAGTTGCTGGGCGTGGTCGCGCTGTTCATCCCCGGCATCGGCGAGCTGATGCTGTTCTGCGCCGCCGTGCAGGTGGTGGCCGAGATCTACACCGGCGTGCAGGACTGGCGCCACGGTGATGCCGATGCGGCGGCCAGCCATGCCTTGGGCGTGGCCGAGAATGTGGCATTGCTGGCGACCCTCTACGGCGCAGGCAAGCTAGTCGCACCGCCGAAGACCCCTGCGTGGCCAAAGGGGGATGCGTTGGATGAACTGGTACCGGTGCGTCTGCCCGATGGCCGTGCAAAGCTCTTGCGGCCTACACTGTCCGGCTACGAGACCACCGTGGCGTTGCCCAAGGGCGCGCCGCTCAACGATGAGTTGTTGCTGGAGCACGAAGACCAGGAATACGCGCCCATCGGCAGCAAATACTACGCCGTACGCCGTGACTACGACGTTGAAAGCGAGGCTCAGGTCTGGCGTGCCACGCACCCCACCGACACGAATGCCTATGAGCCGCTGGTAGAGTTTGATGGCACTCAGTGGCGCCTCAAGCCGGACCAGTCTGTCATGCTCAGGGGCCGCACCTTGCGTGCCATGCTGGATGCGCCGCTGGAGCGCCTGGATGCCACGGATGTTGAGTTGGCCTTGCGCTGCGTGGGTGTGGACGCGGCGTTGCTGGACGAGACCTTCCACCGCGACAGCAAGGCTTCCGCTTTGCTCGCCGACACCTTGCTGCGCTTTGACATAGCCGAAGCCATTGCACAGCACCGCGCGAACACTGAGATCAAGCATTCGAGCCTGGCGTATAAAATCGCCGAGACGTTCAAGGCTCAAGCTCAGACTGGCGACGACAGTGAGCTGTTCGACGTGCTGTACAACGACTCCCATTACGGTAGCGGCCCCGAGGTAGCGGTGCTCATCCGCGACTTTCCCTCGATACCCGTCACCGTTGCCGAAGAGATTCTTGGCAAGTGCGGCCCGCAGGCGAAGCGTGAGATTGTGCAGGGCAAGCGCCTTCCGCTCGTTATTGCCGAAGAGACGCGAGAGTACCTGCGGGCGCTGCGTCTGAACCGAGCCCTGGAAGGGCTGTGCCGGTCGCAATTGAAGAGTGCCGATAGCGAGTTGCTTGAGGCGGATTGGCAGGCACGGCTGACCCCCGACACCACCGCTGCACAAATTCGCGAGGCCGCGCTGAATGATCGCCAGCAGTGTTCACGGTGGTTGAACCAACTGCCCACGGGGCGGTTTTTCACGGCACCGGTACGCGATGATATGGGGCGTCTGGGCTACCCGTTGTCGGGGCGCCGGCCGGGCACCCAGTCAAGACGCCTACTGAGTCAGCCCCAGATGGTCGCCAAGGTGAAGAAGCTGTTTCCCTCGCTGACGCGCGAACAGGCGCTTGAGTACTGGGGCACCCTTCAGCGCCCCGGTGATACCCAGGCTGACGTGCTGGCGGTGCTCGATGATTTGCTGCAACAGTACAATGAACTGGATCTGCACCTTGCCTTCTGGGTGGAAACCTCGCCTTCCGCACAGGCCTTGCAGCGTTTCGATGGCAGCCTTGAGGAATTGCAGCACCAGCGTCGTGACGCACGTTCACTGATCATGAGTGCCTGGGGCCGGGGCGGCCCCGAAACCCTTGTGCAGCCCGACGCTGGCCAGGCGCTGGTGCTGCATGGCCGCACACTGCTGGACCTGCCGGTGCTGGCACACCGATTCAACTTCATCCACGACCTGGACCTGAGTGCCTGCCAGGTGTCCGCCCAGGACCTGGCTCACCTGTTGCCGTGCTTCGGCCAGCTGCGCAAGTTGAGCCTTCACGCCACGGGGCTTGATGCCTTGCCGGACCTGTCGCACCTGCGCGCTACCCTCAGGGTCCTGGACCTTGGCGGCAACCATCTGTTGGTGGACCAGGCCATGCTCGATCAGTTGGGCAGCCTGACCCGCTTGGAGCGCCTGTCGCTCAATGGCAACAGCCTGCTGGGCGTGAGCCAGGCGAACGGCTTCGGTGATCTGGTCAGTATCGACCTGGGCAACACCGGCATCGGCAGTTGGCCTGCGTGGGTGGGAGCACCGCCCAAGCTTGAGGCCGTCGACCTGCAGAATGCTGGTTTGAGCAGCATTCCTGAGGTTGTGCTGAACGAGGAGGGCCCGCGCATGACCTTCGTCAACGTGCGCCACAACAGGCTGTCGACCACTACTTTCACGCGGTTGGCGGCGGCGCCACGGCCGCATAGGCGCTTCAACGTGTTTTTCCCTGTGCCAGACGACGAAGCATCAGTTTCTGCCATGGCCAGCCCATGGCTGGTGGGGCTTAACGCCGAAAAGCGGCTTGCACACATGGACGCCTGGGCCAAGCTGCACAGCCTGCCGTCATCGAGCCATTTTCTTTGGGTTATCAACGAGCTGCGCAAGACCACCACCTTTACTCTAGACCGGTCAGGGCTTTCCCTGCGCGTACAGGCGCTAATTCTGGCGGCCGACAGGCAGCCAATGCTGAAGGCACGCCTGTTCGACCTCGCCAGCCGTGGTCGTTTTCTCGACGACGACGTGCTGATGACGTTCAGTGACCTGGAAATGGCGGTGTACAGCTACTCACCTGCCGAGCCGCGGGTGAAAGAAGGCACCGAGAAATTGCTGGAGGCACGCCTGCGTGCAATATTCCGGGTAGAACAGATCCGCTTGCGCGCTCGTGACTTCATCCGTGGTCCCCTGCGGCTCCCCAACGGCATCGAACGCCAGGGCACTATCAACCTGCAACTGCGCTGGACCTTGGGGGAGCGCCTTGCGCTGCCGGCGCGCCCGCTACGGGCGCCGGTGCAGGGCACGCAATTGCTCAGCGCCGCGCAAGTCGACGCCGTCGAGGCTGCGGTGCGCGAGGCCGAGGCAGGTGAGGCGCTGGTAGACTACCTGGTAGATCAGGAGGCCTGGTATGGCCTGCTGAGGCGTGCCTATGGCGAGGAAATCATGAATGCCTTGGCGCCGCTGGAGCAGGCGGGCCAATGGGAACAATGGGGGGCAATGCTCAAGCGTGTACGCCAGCAATTGACCCGTCGTTGGCTGGGCCGCAGCGAGGTCACCGCCTGATGCGCTAAGCTGCAGGGTTCAAGCCGCCAAGGAGCCCATGCTTATGTTCGAGTCCGCCGAAATCGGCCACGCCATCGACAAGGAGACCTACGACGCCGAAGTGCCCGCCTTGCGGGAGGCCTTGCTGGAAGCGCAGAACGAGCTCAAGGAGCAGGCGCGTTTTCCGGTGATCGTGTTGATCAATGGCATCGAGGGGGCGGGCAAGGGCGAAACCGTCAAGCTGCTCAACGAGTGGATGGACCCACGGCTGATCGAAGTGCGTTCCTTCGATCAGCAGACCGACGAGGAACTGGCTCGGCCGCCGGCCTGGCGCTACTGGCGCCAGTTGCCGGCCAAGGGCAAGATCGGCGTGTTCTTCGGCAACTGGTACAGCCAGATGATCCAGGGCCGTGTGCACCGCGAGTTCAAGGACGCGGTGCTGGACCAGGCCATCAATGGCGCCGAGCGCCTGGAGCAGATGCTGTGCGATGAAGGTGCGCTGATCTTCAAGTTCTGGTTCCACCTGTCCAAGAAACAGATGAAAGCGCGCCTCAAGGCGCTGCAGGACGACCCGCTGCACAGCTGGCGCATCAGCCCGCTGGACTGGCAGCAATCGGAAACCTACGACCGCTTCGTGCGCTTCGGCGAGCGCGTGCTGCGCCGTACCAGCCGCGACTACGCGCCGTGGCATATCATCGAAGGCGTCGACCCACACTACCGCAGCCTCACGGTGGGAAAACTGTTGCTCGAAGGCCTGCAGGCCGCCCTCCAGGCCCCCACCGAACCCCTCCACCAGAGCGTCGCCCCCTTGGGCCGCAGCCTGGACGGCAAGAACCTGCTCGACAGCCTTGACCTCAGCCAGCAGCTGGACAAAGACCACTACCGCAAGCAACTGACCGCCGAACAGGCGCGGCTGGCCGGGCTGATGCGCGACAAGCGCATGCGCCGCCATGCCCTGGTGGCGGCTTTCGAAGGCAACGACGCCGCCGGCAAGGGCGGCGCCATCCGCCGCGTGTGCGCAGCGCTGGACCCGCGCCAATACAACATCGTGCCCATCGCCGCCCCCAGCCAGGACGAGCTGGCGCAGCCGTACCTGTGGCGCTTCTGGCGGCAGATTCCGGCGCGCGGCAAATTCACCATCTTCGACCGCAGCTGGTATGGGCGGGTGCTGGTGGAACGGGTGGAAGGGCTGTGCAGCGACGCTGACTGGCTGCGTGCCTACAGCGAAATCAACGACTACGAAGAACAGCTGCACAACGCCGGCGTGGTGGTGGTGAAGTTCTGGCTGGCCATCGACAAACAGACCCAACTGGAACGCTTCCAGGCCCGCGAGGCGGTGCCCTACAAGCGCTTCAAAATCACCGAGGACGACTGGCGCAACCGCAAGAAATGGGACCAGTACCGGCAAGCCGTCGGCGACATGGTCGACCGTACCAGCACCGAGGTGGCGCCGTGGACGTTGATTGAAGCCAATGACAAGCATTGGGCGCGGGTGAAGGTGTTGCGTACGATCAATGATGCGTTGGAGGCGGCGTTCAAGCATGACAAGAAATAGGTAGCGCTGCGGCGCTACCCGCGCTACCGCGCTGCTGCTACGCCGCGAACTGCCTCTGATCTTGATTCCGTGCGGCCCTTGATCTTGATTGTGTGCCCCATAACGCGCCAGGGCCGACTGGAGTAATGGATATGTTCGCGGGCTCTGTATCCCGCTTCGGCGATTTCGAACATATCCATTTTCGCGGGGCCACCACCGACCGTTTCGGCCTTACGCCGACTCACTTTTTTTCAGACGCCAAAAAAAAAAAGCAAAAAACGCTTGCCCCTGCTTGGGCCCTACGCTTCGCTACGGGTCCCCTCCTTCCGGCGCCGCTCAACGGGCAGACGGCACCCGCTATAGAAGCCTGCGGGTTACCGTCTCTTCGGCCTGCGGCCTCGGCCCTACGGGCAGCCCGTTGATCGACGCCTCCAGTCGGCCCGGGCGCTTTACGGGGCATACAATCAAGATCACAAGCCAGATCACAAGCCAGATCACAAGCAGATCAACTGCAGATCAACTGCAGAGCATCTGCCTGGCCAAACCTTCGCGATGGCGCGGCATCAGGCGCCTCGATTATCGTCGCGGCAGTGCTACTCCGCACCTATGCTGGGTCACATTCCCGACAACGACAACAACGAGGTGTGGCATGCGTGAAGTGGTGATCGTCGACAGCGTGCGGACCGGCCTGGCCAAGTCCTTTCGCGGCAAGTTCAACCAGACCCGCCCCGACGACCTGGCGGCCCATTGCGTCAACGCGCTGCTGTCGCGCAACGGCATCGACCCCGCCAGCGTCGAGGATTGCATCGTTGGCGCGGCGTCCAACGAAGGCGCCCAGGGCTTCAACATTGGCCGCAACGTGGCGGTACTGTCGAAACTGGGCACCGGCACCGCCGGCATGACGCTTAACCGCTTCTGCTCGTCGGGCCTGCAGGCCATTGCCATCGCGGCCAACCAGATCGCCTCCGGCTTCAGCGATGTCATCGTCGCGGGTGGGGTGGAGTCCATCAGCCTGACCTTGCGCAGTGTCAATCAGGACCGCCTGCTCAACCCCACCCTGCAGGAAAGCTCGCCGGGCATTTACATGCCCATGGGCCTGACCGCCGAGGTGGTGGCCAAGCGTTACCAGGTCAGCCGCCAGGCGCAGGACGCCTACGCGCTGCAAAGCCAGCAACGCACCGCCAAGGCCCAGGCCGAGGGCCGGTTTGACGACGAAATCGTCGCCATGCACACCCGCTACCTGGTGGAAGACAAGGCCAGCGGCGAGCAGAAGTGGCAGGAAGGCGTGGTCGACCGCGACGACTGCAACCGCCCCGACACCACCCTGGAAAGCCTGGCCAGCCTGAAGCCGGCGTTCAGCGAGGATGGTTCGGTGACGGCGGGCAATGCCTCGCAGTTGTCGGATGGCGCCTCCATGACCCTGGTCATGAGCCTTGAACGTGCCCAGGCGCTGGGCTTGAAACCGCGCGCCATTTTCCGCGGGTTTACCGTGGCTGGCTGTGAGCCGGACGAGATGGGCATTGGCCCGGTGTTTGCCGTGCCCAAGCTGTTGAAGGCGGCCGGGTTGGCGCTGCAGGACGTGGACCTGTGGGAATTGAATGAAGCCTTTGCCTCGCAGTGCCTGTACTGCCGTGACCGGCTGGAAATCGATAACAGCAAGTACAACGTCAATGGCGGCTCGATTGCCATCGGCCACCCGTTCGGCATGACCGGCTCGCGGCAGGTGGGGCATATCGTGCGTGAATTGCAGCGGCAGAAGCTGCGCTACGGCGTGGTGACCATGTGCGTGGGCGGCGGGATGGGCGCGGCGGGGCTGTTCGAGGCGCTGTAAGCCTTCAGCCCTGGCGCTGTATGCGCTGGATATAGGCCTCGGTCTCCTGCGCCGCCAGCTCGCGGGTAGGGTAGGGGCCTTCCTGGGTGTTTTCCCGGGTGGTGAAGAAAAACTCGCCGTTGACCATGATCACCCGGTCGCTGCGGTAGTGCACCGTGTCTACCGGGTCTTGCGCACGCTTGCCGTACATGGAAATTCCCCCAGGCTGGTTGCAATCATCTTATCCATTTCCCGACACCCGCATAGCTACCACCCGTCACCCCCGTAGCAGCGGCCATCAGGCCGCGTCACGGGCGCCGCGGTATGCCAGCCGGAGCGCTGTCAGCCGTTTTTGCCAGATTCCAGCATGTTTTCCGGGCGCACCCACTGGTCGAACTCGGCATCGGTCAGGTAGCCCAGGTCCAGCGCCGCCTGGCGCAGGGTGAGGTTTTCGCCGTAGGCCTTCTTGGCGATCTGCGCGGCCTTGTCGTAGCCGATGTGCGGGTTCAACGCGGTCACCAGCATCAGGCCGCGTTCCAGGTGGTCGGCCATCTGCACCGGGTCGGGCTCAAGGCCTGCTATGCAATGAGCCTGGAAGTTGCTGCAGCCGTCGGCCAGCAGGCGGATGGATTGCAGCAAGTTGTGGATGATCACCGGCTTGTACACGTTCAACTGCAGGTGGCCCTGGCTTGCGGCAAAGCCGATGGCCACGTCGTTGCCCAGCACCTGGCAGGCCAGCATCGACAGGGCTTCGCACTGGGTGGGGTTGACCTTGCCGGGCATGATCGAGCTGCCCGGCTCGTTGGCCGGCAGTTTCACCTCGGCGATGCCTGCGCGTGGCCCGGAGCCCAGCAGGCGCAGGTCGTTGGCCAGCTTCATCAGGGCCACGGCCAGGGTTTTCAGGGCGCCGGAAAGGTTGGTCAGTGGCTCATGGCCCGCCAGTGCGGCAAATTTGTTCGGCGCGGTGATGAAGGGCAGCCCCGACAGCGCCGCCAGCTCGGCGGCAATGGCTTCGGAGAAACCGTGCGGGGCATTCAGCCCGGTGCCCACTGCCGTGCCGCCCTGGGCCAGCTCGCACACCGCCGGCAGCGCCGCGCGAATGGCGCGCTGCGCGTAGTCCAGCTGCGCCACATAGGCTGACAGTTCCTGGCCGAAGGTAATGGGCGTGGCGTCCATCATGTGCGTGCGCCCGGTCTTGACCAGGTGCATGTGCCGCGCGGACAGCTCAGCCAGGCCCGCCGACAGCTCGGCGATAGCCGGCAGCAGTTGCTGGTTCACCGCCTGGGCGGCGGCAATGCTCATGGCGGTGGGGAAGCAGTCGTTGGAGCTCTGCGAGCGGTTGACGTGGTCATTGGGGTGCACCGGCGCCTTGCCGCCGCGGCCCTTGCCGGCCAGCTCGTTGGCGCGCCCGGCAATGACCTCGTTGACGTTCATGTTGCTCTGGGTGCCGCTGCCGGTCTGCCACACCACCAGGGGGAATTGGTCATCGTGTTCGCCGTCCAGCACCTCGTTGGCCGCCTGCTCGATCAGCCGCGCGATGTCGGCCGGCAGGTCACCGTTGCGGTCGTTGACCCGCGCCGCCGCTTTCTTGATCAGCGCCAGGGCGTGCAATACCGCCAGGGGCATGCGCTGGTCGCCGATGGCGAAGTTGATCAGCGAGCGCTGGGTCTGGGCGCCCCAGTAGGCCTCGTCGGGAACTTCGATGGGTCCCAGGCTGTCAGTTTCTGTTCGGCTCATGCGATGGTCCTCCTTAACGGTCAGATTCGCAGTTTAGGCTGTGAATCGCCGGTACGGTTCCATCAGGTTTCATCTGCCGACCGTGCGCCCGGGGTTGAGCCACAGGCTTGCTTGGGCGCAGAATGTTCGATTCCGGGGTACTACCTCGCCTGCTAACTTAAGGAAACTCGATGACCCGTCTTCGTGCCATCTGTACCGCGGTTGCTCTGGTCTGCGCCAGCGGCCAGGTCTTCGCCGACACCGCCAGCCACAACGCCAGTGCCGAATCGTTCCTGATGATGGCGCACGCCGACAAGCTCGGGACCCCGGTCTACATGCAGGTGCAGCAAATGTTTGCCCAGCGTTTCGAACAGACCAAGGCCCCGGACTCCAAGCGCGCCGTGCTGGAAACCTACCAGGCCAAGGCCAACGCCGCCCTGGACCAGGCCATTGGCTGGCCGAAGCTGAAGCCGGACATGGTCAAGCTGTACACCGACAACTTCACCGAGCAGGAGCTGCGTGACCTGGTCAAGTTCTACCAGTCGCCACTGGGCAAGAAAGTGCTGGAGAAAATGCCTTCGGTCACCCAGCAGTCCGCCCAGATTACCCAGCAGAAGCTGGAAAGCGCGGTGCCTGTAGTCAACAAGCTGCTGTCCGACATGACCAACGAGCTGGCGCCGCCGAAAGCTGCCGCGCCTGCCGCACCGGCCAAGAAGCCGTAAGCGGGGCCCGCCATGACCATGCAGCAACGCATTGAACAGGCCCTGGGCGCCCTGAACCCGGCCCACCTGCAGGTGCTCGACGAGAGCCACATGCACAGCCGCGGCCAGGAAACCCACTACAAGGTGGTGCTGGTCACCGACCAGTTCGCCGGCCTGTCGCGCGTGAAGCGCCAGCAAATGGTGTATGCCACCCTGGGTGAGCTGATGGGGCAATTCCATGCCCTGGCCCAGCACACCTACACCCCCGAGGAATGGGCACAACTGGGCGTTGCCCCGGCGTCGCCCACCTGCGCGGGCGGGCATTGATCCAGAGCAATACGCCAACGGCCTGATTTTTGATAGAATCCCCGGCCTGACGCGTTCCCTGTAGGAGCGGGGGGGGGGGGGGGGGGGGGTTTAACGCAGAGGGGGGCCCCGCGCCCCCCACCCAGAGGGGGGGTGGGGCCGGCGCGCCGTTAGCGTCTCGCCCCCCCCCCCCCCCCCCCCCCCCGCTCCTACAGTCGTTTAAACCATACGCATTTTCTAACCCGGTCCGTCCTTTGCGAGGACAACCACCTGGAGTTTTATCCATGACACAAGCCATTGTCGTGGCGGCACTGTACAAGTTCGTCACCCTGGAAGATTACGTTGACCTGCGCGAGCCCCTGCTCAACGCCATGGTCGACAACGGCATCAAGGGCACCCTGCTGATCGCCGAAGAGGGCATCAACGGCACTGTCTCCGGCACCCGCGAAGGCATCGACGGCCTGCTGGCCTGGCTGCGCAGCGATGCGCGCCTGGTGGACATCGACCATAAAGAGTCGTACTGCGACGAGCAGCCGTTCTACCGCACCAAGGTCAAGCTCAAGAAAGAGATCGTGACCCTGGGCGTGCCGGGCGTGGACCCCAACCGCAGCGTCGGCACCTATGTCGACCCCAAGGACTGGAACGCGCTGATCAACGACCCGGAAGTGCTGTTGATCGATACCCGCAACGACTACGAAGTGGCCATTGGCACCTTCGAAGGCGCCATTGACCCCAAGACCACCTCGTTCCGCGAGTTCCCCGACTACATCAAGGCGAACTTCGACCCGGCGGTGCACAAGAAGGTGGCGATGTTCTGCACCGGCGGCATCCGCTGTGAAAAAGCCTCCAGCTACATGCTGGGCGAAGGCTACGGCGAGGTGTTCCACCTCAAGGGCGGCATCCTCAAGTACCTGGAGGAAGTGCCCCAGGAAGAGTCCAAGTGGCAGGGCGACTGCTTCGTGTTCGACAACCGCGTCACCGTGCGTCACGACCTCACCGAGGGCGACTACGACCAGTGCCATGCCTGCCGCACGCCCATCAGCATCGAAGACCGCGCCAGCGAACACTACGCCCCAGGCATCAGCTGCCCGCATTGCTGGGACAGCCTGAGCGAAAAAACCCGCAAGAGCGCCGTCGACCGCCAGAAACAGATTGAATTGGCCAAGGCGCGCAACCTTCCGCATCCGATAGGCCATAATTACCGCAAAGCCGCTGCCCAGGACTGACGCCATGCAAAACCGCCTGCTCTACGTGATGGACCCCATGTGTTCCTGGTGCTGGGGCTTCGCACCCGTGGCGCAGGCGTTGATCGAGCAGGCCCAGGCTGCAGGCGTCGGCGTGCACCTGGTGATGGGCGGCTTGCGCACCGGTGGCGGCGCTGCGCTGGAGCCGTCGCTGCGCAGCAGCATCCTGCACCACTGGCATGCGGTGCATGACGCCACCGGCCAGCCGTTCCAGTTCGAGGGCGCATTGCCCGAAGGCTTCGTCTACGACACCGAGCCTGCCTGCCGCGCGGTAGTGGCGGTGCGCAGCCTCGACGAGGGCGCGGCCTGGGCCATGGCCAAGCTGATCCAGCACGCCTTCTACGCCGAAGGCCGTGACGTCACCCAAGTGGCGGTGCTGGTGGAACTGGCCGAGGCGGCCGGCATCCCGCGCATCGAGTTCGCCGCCGCCTTCGACAGCGCCGAGCAACTGGCAGCCACCGCGGCCGACTTCAGCTGGGTGCGCGACCTCAATATCGCCGGTTTCCCCACCTTGCTGGCCCAGCGCGGCGGCCAGATGGCCCTGCTGACCAACGGCTACCAACCGCTGGACGAGCTGGCGCCATTGTTCGCCCGCTGGCTGGAACGGGCTGCCCATGCTTGACCTGCCCGGGCCGACCGAACTGCCGCTGCGGCCCGAGCCGGTCACCCCCGACCGGCTAAGCTGGGCGCACATTCGGCAATTGGCCCTGCGGCACCGCAAAGCCCTGTGGCTGGCCAATGGCGTGGCCGTGCTGGCCACGCTGTGCAGCGTGCCCATCCCCTTGCTGCTGCCGTTGTTGGTCGACGAAGTGCTGCTGGGCCATGGCGACACGGCCTTGCAGGTGATGAACCACGTGCTGCCCGGCGCCTGGCAGAAGGCCGCCGGCTACATCGGCCTGATGCTGCTGGTCACCTTCGGCCTGCGTTGCCTGGCGCTGGTGTTCAACGTAATACAGGCCAAGCTGTTCGCCGGCCTGGCCAAGGACATCGTCTACCGCCTGCGCATCCGCCTGATCGAGCGCCTCAAGCGCATCTCCCTCAGCGAATATGAAAGCCTGGGTGGCGGCACCGTGACCACGCACCTGGTCACCGACCTGGACACCCTGGACAAATTCGTCGGCGAAACCCTCAGCCGCTTCCTGGTGGCCATGCTCACGCTGGTGGGCACCGCCACCATCCTGATGTGGATGAACTGGAAGCTGGCGTTGCTGATCCTGTGCTTCAATCCGCTGGTGATTTTCGCCACGGTGCAGCTGGGCAAGCGCGTCAAGCACCTGAAGAAGCTGGAAAACGACAGCACTGCGCGGTTTACCCAGGCGCTGACCGAAACCCTGGAGGCCATCCAGGAAGTACGCGCCGGCAACCGCCAGGGCTTCTTCCTCGGCCGCCTGGGCCAGCGTGCCCGCGAGGTGCGTGACTTTGCCGTGGCCTCGCAATGGAAAAGCGACGCCTCGGGGCGCGCCAGCGGCCTGCTGTTCCAGTTCGGCATCGATATCTTCCGCGCGGTGGCGATGCTTACCGTGCTGTTCTCCGACCTGTCCATCGGCCAGATGCTGGCGGTGTTCAGTTACCTGTGGTTCATGATCGGCCCGGTCGAGCAGCTGCTCAACCTGCAGTACGCCTACTACGCCGCCGGTGGCGCGCTGACGCGCATCAACGAGCTGCTGGCGCGTGCCGACGAGCCGCAATACCCCGGCGGCATCGACCCGTTCCGCAGCCGCGACACCGTGGGCATCGAGGTGCGCGACCTGAGCTTCGGCTATGGCGAGGACAAGGTACTGGAGCACCTGGACCTGTCCATCGCCCCTGGCGAGAAGGTGGCTATCGTCGGCGCCAGCGGCGGCGGCAAAAGTACCCTGGTGCAGCTGCTGCTGGGCCTGTACACGCCGCAGAGCGGGGTGATCCGCTTCGGCGGTTCCACCCAGCAGGAGATCGGCCTGACCACCTTGCGTGAAAACGTCGCGGTGGTGCTGCAGCACCCGTCGCTGTTCAACGACACCGTGCGCGCCAACCTCACCATGGGCCGCGAGTGCAGCGACGAAGCCTGCTGGCAGGCCCTGGAAATCGCCCAGCTGGACGCTGCCATGCGCATGCTGCCGCAGGGCCTGGACAGCATCGTCGGCCGCTCTGGCGTGCGCCTGTCCGGTGGCCAGCGGCAGCGCCTGGCGATTGCCCGGATGATTCTGGCGCAACCCAAGGTGGTCATTCTCGACGAGGCCACTTCAGCGCTCGACGCGGCCACCGAATACAACCTGCACCAGGCCATGGCGCGCTTCCTGCGGGGGCGCACCACGCTGATCATCGCCCATCGCTTGTCGGCGGTGAAACAGGCTGACCGCGTGCTGGTGTTCGACGGCGGGCGCGTGGCCGAAGACGGCGACCACCAGCAGCTGATTGCCGATGGCGGCCTGTACGCCCGGTTGTATGGGCACCTGCAGCAGGTCTGAAAGGCCCGGTTTTGAGTACATTTGTACCAAAGACAACGCTAGCCATTCATTTGAATAGGCCTGTAAAGTGCCGGATTGAACGAAATGTGATGCCTGATCATCGATAACCCACTGAACGCGCAGTTTTCGCCTAGGCTGAGCTGATGTGAGTGGAGTTTTCCTGGATGGTTGTCTGGCTCTGCTGATGCAAGGGACCTCATGAAGCAAAATCGGACTCTCGAAACGCCGAGATTATTAGGCATCGTCTGGCCATTTATCGCAGTTGTATTGTTTCAGGCACTGTTGGGGTGCATCAGCCTATACGCGTTGTCGGCCGTGCGGGGCTATGTGGCCGGCGAGAGTTTGTGGTCCAAGGGCCAGAAAGACGCCATCTACTACCTGAACCTGTACGCGGACAGCCGTGACGAGCGCATTTTCAGCAAGTACCAGGCCGCCATCGCCGTGCCTCAGGGTAGCCACGACCTGCGCGTGGCGCTGGACCGTCCCACCCCGGACCTGGTGGCGGCGCGCCAAGGCATCCTGCAGGGCGGCAACCACCCGGACGACGTCTCCAGCCTGATCTGGCTGTACCTTAATTTCCGCCATTTCAGCTACCTTGAGCGTGCCATCGAGCGCTGGACCGTGGGCGACAGCTACCTGGTGCAGCTGGACTCGGTGGCCCAGCAGATGCACGCCGGCATCAGCAGCGGCAGCGCCAGCGAAGAAGACATCATGCGCTGGAAAGATCGCATCCTGGCCATCAACGACGGGGTGACGCCGGCGGCCAAGGCCTTCAGTGACGCGCTGGGGGAGGGGTCGCGGTTCCTCTGGCGCCTGCTGATGCTGGTGAACGTGGGCACCGCGCTGCTGCTGATTGCCCTGGCCCTGTGGCGCAGCCACAAGCTGCTGGTGCAGCGCCGTGCGTTTGCCACGGCGCTGGAGCTTGAGAAAGAGCGCGCCCAGGTGACCCTGGCCTCGATTGGTGACGGGGTGATCGCCACCGACTTCGAGGGCTGCATTGCCTACATGAACCCGGCGGCCGAGCAACTGACCCACTGGAATGCCGAACAGGCCAGCGGCCTGCCCCTGGCGTCGCTGTTCAACCTGCTGGACGAAAACGCCGAGAAAGACAGCTTTACCCTGATCGAACACATCCTCGGCGGCCAGCTGACCGGCGGCAGCGAGCACGCCAAGCTGATCCAGCGCCTGGACGGCAGCACCGTTTCGGTAACCCTGGTGGGCGCGCCCATCCGCACCGACGGGCGCATCAGCGGCACCGTGCTGGTGCTGCACGACATGACCCAGGAACGGCAGTACATCGCCAACCTGTCCTGGCAGGCCACCCACGACGCCCTGACCGGGCTGGCCAACCGCCGCGAATTCGAATTCCGCCTGGAGCAGGCGCTGGCCAACGTCGGCCGCAGCCAGAGCCGTCACTCGCTGATGTTCCTCGACCTTGACCAGTTCAAACTGGTGAATGACACCTGTGGCCACGCCGCTGGCGATGAGCTGCTGCGGCATATCTGCACCCTGCTGCAGTCGGGCCTGCGCGACGGCGATACCTTGGCGCGGCTGGGTGGCGACGAGTTCGGCATCCTCTTGGAAAACTGCCCGGCCGACGTCGCCGAGCGCATCGCCGAAACCTTGCGCCAGACCGTGCAGAACCTGCACTTTGTGTGGAAAGGCCGGCCGTTCGTGACCACGGTCAGTATCGGCCTGGTGCACATTGCCCAGGTGCCCACCACCCTGGAAGCTTCGCTGCGCGCCGCCGACATGGCCTGCTACATGGCCAAGGAGAAGGGCCGCAACCGCGTGCAGGTCTACCACGCCGACGACACCGAGCTGTCCATGCGCTTCGGCGAGATGGCCTGGGTGCAGCGCCTGCACATGGCCCTGGAAGAGAACCGCTTCGTGCTCTACGCCCAGGAAATCGCCTCCCTGGGCCGCACCGACGCGTCTGGCGGCCATATCGAGATTCTGCTGCGCCTGCATGATGAAAGCGGGCGCATCATCATGCCGGAAAACTTCATTCCGGCGGCCGAGCGCTATGGCCTGATGACGGCGCTGGACCGCTGGGTGGTGCAGAACGTCTTCAAGGTCATCCAGCAGTGCATGAGCGAAGGCGCGGAAGGGCCGCTGGCCATCTGCGCCATCAACCTGTCAGGCACCAGCATCGGCGACGAGGCGTTCCTGGAATACCTGCGCGAGCAATTCCAGCGCTTTGCCATTCCGCCAGAGCTGATCTGCTTTGAAATCACCGAAACCGCTGCCATCTCCAACCTGGGCAGCGCCATTCGCTTCATCAACGAGCTGAAAAGCCTGGGTTGCCGCTTCTCGCTGGACGATTTCTGCGCGGGCATGTCCTCGTTTGCGTACCTGAAGCACCTGCCCGTGGACTTCCTGAAGATCGACGGCAGCTTCGTCAAGGACATGCTCGACGACCCCATCAACCGTGCCATGGTCGAGGTGATCAACCACATCGGCCACGTCATGGGCAAGGAAACCATCGCCGAGTTCGTGGAAACCCCGCTGATAGAGCAGGCTTTGCTGGAAATCGGGGTAGATTATGCCCAGGGTTATCTGATAGAACGTCCACAGGTATTCACCTGCGAAAGTCTGCAGCGTCGCGAGGTTCGGCCGCGCCCATTGTTGTTCAAGGCGCCGGGGACTTTTCGCTGACGTTGCAGCCGTGACCGTCACTCAAAAAAGAAGGAATCTGACAAGTGATCGAGGCGTTCGTCCGTACTGGCCCCCTCATGGAAGCCACCAGTTACCCGCTTTGGGCCCAACAGCTGATTCGTGACTGCAGCGAAAGCAAGCGTCGCGTGGTTGACCATGAGCTGTACCGCGCCATGCGCGATGCCACCCTCAGCGCCAAGACCATGCGCCAGTACCTCATTGGTGGCTGGCCGGTAGTCGAGCAGTTTGCCCTGTACATGGCCCAGAGCCTGACCAAGACCCGCTTCGGCCGCCACCCGGGTGAAGATATGGCGCGCCGCTGGCTGATGCGCAACATTCGCGTCGAGCTCAACCATGCCGATTACTGGGTGCATTGGTGCAACGCCCATGGCGTCAGCCTGGAAGATCTGCAGGCGCAGGAAGTGCCGGCAGAGCTGCTGTCCCTGAGCCACTGGTGCTGGCAGACCACCTCGGCGGATTCGCTGATCGTCGGCATCGCCGCCACCAACTACGCCATCGAGGGTGCCACGGGGGAATGGTCGGCGGTGGTCTGCGCCAACGACGTGTACGCCAACTCCTTCCCCGAGGAAGGCCGCAAGCGCGCCATGAAGTGGCTGAAGATGCACGCCCAGTACGACGATGCCCACCCGTGGGAAGCGCTGGAAATCATCTGCACCCTGGCCGGCCACAACCCCACCAAGGCGCTGCAGGCCGAGCTGCGCCGCGCGGTGTGCATGAGCTACGACTACATGTTCAGCTTCCTGGAGCGCTGCATGGCGTTCGAGCGCGAGCAGCACGGTGTGCGCCGCGAGCGCCTGGCGGCCGTGGCCGCCCAGCACTGAGGCCGGCTACTGGGCGTTGAACGCTTCGCCGTTCACGCCCTTGCTGTCCGGGCCCATCAGGTACAGGTACACAGGCATGATGGCCTCGGGCAGCGGGTTTTTCTCCGGTGCCTCTGCCGGGTACGCCTGGGCACGCATGCTGGTGCGGGTGGCGCCCGGGTTGATGCTGTTGGCGCGCAACGTGCCCATGCCATCCAACTCGTCGGCCAGGGTCTGCATCAGGCCTTCGGTGGCAAATTTCGACACTCCGTAGGCACCCCAGTAGGCCCGGCCCTTGCGCCCGACGCTGCTGGAGGTGAACACCATCGAACCGTCCGCCGATAGCTTCAGCAGTGGCAGCAGCGTGCTGGTGAGCATGAAGGTGGCGTTGACGTTGACGTGCATCACGCGCATGAAGTGCTCGCCGGACAGCTGGTCAATGGGCGTGCGCGGGCCGATGATCGAGGCGTTGTGCAGCACCCCGTCCAGGCGGCCGAATTCGTTCTCGATCATCACCGCCAGCTCGTCGTAATGGTGCGGCAGGGCGGTTTCCAGGTTGAACGGGATAACCACTGGGCGCGGATGGCCGGCGGCCTCGATCTGGTCGTAGACCTCGCTCAGGTTGGCTTCGGTCTTGCCCAGCAGCAGCACGGTGGCACCGTGGGCGGCGTAGGTGAGCGCGGCAGCGGCGCCGATGCCGCGGCCAGCACCGGTCACCAGGATGACGCGGTCCTTGAGCAGGGCGGGTGGGGCGGTGTAGTCGAACATGGGGTCTCCGTATGTCTGCCGTGACGCGGCCTGGCGGCCGCTGCTACAGGGCTCGTAGCAGCTGCCGAAGGCTGCGTCCGGGTCAGCAGCTGCACATGGCCTGGTCCAGCACCTTGCGCAGTTCCAGCGGGTGGTCCACCACCACGTCGGCGCCCCAGTGGCTGGGGTTGTCGTGGGGGTGAATATAGCCATAGCGCACGGCGGCGGTGCGGGTGCCGGCGTCGCGGCCCGACTCGATGTCGCGCAGGTCGTCGCCCACGAACAGCACGCTGGCCGGGTCCAGGTCGAGCATCTTGCAGGCCAGGGTCAGCGGCTCGGGGTCGGGCTTGCTGTTGGTCACGTGGTCCGGGCATATCAGCAGCGCCGAACGCTCGGCCAGGCCCAACTGCTGCATGATCGGCTCGGCGAAACGCACGGGCTTGTTGGTGACCACGCCCCAGCGCAAGCCGGCCCGCTCGATGTCTTCCAGCAATTGCGCCATGCCGTCGTACAGGTGGCTGTGCACCGCGCAGCCCACCTGGTAGCGCTCCAGGAACTCCAGGCGCAGCGCCTCGAACTCCGGCGCCTGGGGTGACAGGGCGAAGGTGGCCGAGACCATGGCCTTGGCACCGCCCGACACCACGTCGCGAATCAGCTGGTCATCGATGGCCGGCAGGTTGCGCTCGGCGAGCATGGCCTGGCAGATGGCGATGAAGTCCGGCGCCGTGTCCAGCAGGGTGCCGTCCATGTCGAAGAGAACCGCTCTCAGGCGCATCGATCACTCCTCCCGCAGGGTCTGGACCATGTAGTTGACGTCAACGTCGGCAGCCAGCTTGTAGTGCTTGGTCAGCGGGTTGTAGGTCAGGCCGATGATGTCCTTCACCGACAGGCCGGCAGTGCGTGCCCAGGCGCCCAGCTCGGAAGGGCGGATGAATTTCTTGAAGTCGTGGGTGCCGCGCGGCATCAGCTTGAGGATGTACTCGGCACCGATGATGGCGAACAGGTAGGACTTGGGGTTGCGGTTGATGGTGGAGAAGAACACCTGGCCGCCGGGCTTGACCATCTTGTAGCAGGCGCGGATCACCGACGATGGGTCGGGCACGTGTTCGAGCATTTCCAGGCAGGTGACCACGTCGAACTGGCCTGGCATCTCTTCCGCCAGGGCCTCGGCGGTGATCTGCCGGTATTCAACCTGCACGCCGGACTCCAGCTGGTGCAGCTGGGCCACGGCCAGTGGCGCCTCGCCCATGTCGATGCCGGTGACGGTGGCGCCGCGCAGGGCCATGGCTTCGCTGAGGATGCCGCCGCCGCAGCCCACGTCCAGCACCTTCTTGCCCGAGAGTTTGGCGCGCTCGTCAATCCAGTTGACGCGCATGGGGTTGATGTCGTGCAGGGGCTTGAACTCGCTTTCGCGGTCCCACCAGCGGTGCGCCAGGGCTTCGAATTTGGCGATTTCGGCGTGGTCGACGTTACTCATGGGGGTGTCCTTTTGAAAACTGTGTTGAATTTGGTGTGCTGCCGGCCGCCGTGGGGCGCCCGCAACGGTTATTCGTGCCGGGCCGCTATGCGCTGGCCCCAGCCGGCGGCGGTGGCCGCCAGGCCCTGTTCGTCCATGCGGGTCAGCGCACGGTCCTGGAGCAGGGCGGTGCCACCGACCCAGACATGCGTCACGCAGTCCCGGCCAGTGGCGTAGATCAGTTGCGACACCGGGTCGTAGACCGGCTGCTGGGCCAGCCCCGACAGGTCGAAGCAGGTCATGTCGGCGGCCTTGCCCAGTTCCAGCGAGCCGATGCTGGCTTCCAGGCCCAGGGCGCGCGCACCGTTGAGCGTAGCCATGCGCAGCGCACGGTGGGCGTCCAGGGCGGTGGCGTTGCCGGCCACGGCCTTGGCCAGCAGCGCGGCGGTGCGGGTTTCGCCCAGCAGGTCGAGGTCATTGTTGCTGGCGGCGCCGTCGGTGCCTACTGCCACATTGACGCCGGCCTGCCACAGCCGTTCCACCGGGCAGAAGCCGCTGGCCAGCTTGAGGTTGGATTCAGGGCAGTGCACCACGCTGGTGTTGCTTTCCACCAGCAGGGCCAGGTCTTCCTCGCTGATTTGCGTCATGTGCACGGCCTGGAAGCGCGGCCCCAGCAAGCCCAGGCGGCCCAGGCGCGCCAGTGGCCGTTCGCCACCTTGGGCGAGGGCCTGTTCCACCTCGCCAGCGGTTTCGTGCACATGCATCTGGATAGGGGCATCCAGTTCGTCGGCCAGCACGCGGATTTTCTCCAGGTTGCCGTCGCCCACGGTATAAGGGGCGTGGGGGCCGAAGGCAATGGAGATGCGCGGATGGTGTTTCAGGTCGCTGAACAGTTCCACGCCCTGGTGCAGGGCTTCATCGGCGCTGCGGGCGCCTGGAATGGGGAAATCCAGCACCGGAATGCAGATTTGCGCGCGCATGCCGCTGTGGTGCACGCGTTCGCTGGCCTCGCGCGGGTAGAAGTACATGTCCGAGAAGCAGGTGACGCCGCCCTTGAGCTGTTCGGCAATGGCCAGGTCCGTGCCATCGCGCACGAAGGCTTCGTCCACCCAGCGCCCTTCGGCTGGCCAGATATGGTCCTGCAGCCAGGTCATCAGCGGCAGGTCATCCGCCAGGCCGCGGAACAGCGTCATGGCCGCGTGGCCGTGGGCGTTGACCAGGCCGGGGGTCAGCAGCATGCCCGGCAGCTCGCGCACTTCACGGGCTGCGAGCTTCAAGGCTTCCGCTCGCGGGCCGATAAACACTATATTGCCATCACGCACGCCCAGGCCATGCTCCTTCAGCACCACCCCGGCCGGTTCCACGGGCACCAGCCAGCTGGGCAACAGCAACAGGTCGAGGGGCTGGGCGGCGTCGGGCATGGTGTGGTTCCAGTGCTTTGGGTCGGTGATGGCGAAGTATACCCGAGCGTCTTCCCCGGGGGCTCGCTATAATCGGCCGCTTTTGATGTCAGCTTTCAGATCAGGGGTGGGCAATGCGCGAACGTCTATTGGCAGCAGAGAAAGTGAAGGCCATCGACTGGCGTGACGGGGCCCTGCACCTGCTTGATCAGCGCGTGCTGCCGCATCAGGAAACCTGGCTGGCGTACACCGACGCCGCCGGCGTCGCCGAAGCCATCCGGGCCATGGTAGTGCGCGGCGCGCCGGCTATCGGCATCAGTGCTGCCTACGGCATCGTACTGGGCGCCCGCCAGCGCCACGCCCAGGGCGGCGATTGGCTGGCGGCACTGGAACAGGACTTCACCGTGCTGGCCGCCTCGCGGCCCACGGCGGTCAACCTGTTCTGGGCGCTGAACCGCATGCGCGAGCGCCTGGAGCGGGTCAAGGGGCACGCCGACGTGCTCGGCCTGCTGGAAGCCGAGGCCCTGGCCATCCACGAAAGCGACCGTGAAGCCAATCTGACCATGGCCCAGCTGGGCGTGGACCTGATTCGCCGTCACCAGGGCAACGCCCAGGCCATCCTTACCCACTGCAACACCGGCGCGCTGGCCACCGGCGGCTTCGGCACTGCGCTGGGGGTGATTCGCGGCGCTTATATCGAAGGCATGGTCGAGCGCGTCTACGCCGACGAAACCCGCCCCTGGCTGCAAGGCTCGCGCCTGACCGCCTGGGAGCTGGCCAACGAAGGCATCCCGGTCACCGTCAACGCCGACTCCGCCGCCGCGCACCTGATGAAGACCAAGGGCATCACCTGGGTCATTGTCGGCGCCGACCGCATCACCGCCAATGGCGACGTCGCCAACAAGATCGGCACCTACCAGCTGGCCGTCACCGCCATGCACCATGGCGTGCGCTTCATGGTGGTAGCGCCCAGCTCCACCATCGACATGAACCTTGCCAGCGGCGAGGACATCCCCATCGAAGAGCGCGATGGCCGCGAACTGCTGGAAGTGGGCGGGCAGCGCCTGGGGGCGGACGTGGATGCCTTCAACCCGGTATTCGACGTGACCCCGGCGGATTTGATCGATGCGATCATTACGGAGAAGGGCATCGTCGAGCGGCCGGATGCGGCGAAGCTGGCGCAGTTGATGTGTCGCAAGCGGTTGCATTGAGCTTGCTTCTATAGCCATTTGGCGTCCCAGAGTGGGTAGCTGCCTGTGCGGTCCACCAGGCCTGCACGGCGTGGGTTGGCAATTACGTAACGGGCTACGGCTTGCAGGTCCTCCTCTTGACGCAGTGCGCGGTCGTGAAAGCCTTTCTGCCAGAGCGGGCCGCTGCGGCCCAGGTGTTTGTTGATCGCCAGGGTGGAGCGGCACTTCACCATGCGGATCAATGACGAGAGGCTGTTTCTTCGCAGCTCGAATAGCCAATGGAAGTGGTCGGGCATCACGACGAAGGCGATAGAGTCAACGAATTCGCAATCCTGGGCGTATTTGAATTGATGAACCACAAGTCGCCCAATCCGCCAGTCTTCAAACACCCCGACGCGATGTCTTGTTGCGCTAGTGACCAGATAAATGCGGCCGATCTCACTGAATCTGCCTTTACGCAGGCGCCGAGCTTGGAAATGGGGCATTCCATTGTCTCCATTTGAAAGTGGAGATATTGGGGGTAGATGTTCCGCAGGTCTTCGTTGAAAGAGTGTCAAGCCATGTAAGTGCAGGGCCACACCGCGTAATACCTGGCGCACCGCGGCACCTGGTTCGCGGGCGCGGCCCGCTCCTACGGTGGGGTGGAGTACCCGTAGGAGCGGACCGTGTCCGCGAAAGCCGCACCGCGTACTGCCTGGCGCACCGCGGCGCCTGGTTCGCGGGCACAGCCCGCTCCTACGGTGAGGTTGGGTTGCCCGTAGGAGCGGACCGTGTCCACGAAGGCCACACCGCGTAATACCTGGCGCACCGCGGCGCCTGGTTCGCTGGCACGGCCCGCTCCTACGGTGAGGTTGGGGTGCCCGTAGGAGCGGACCGTGTCCGCGAAGGCCACACCGCGTAATACCTGGCGCACCGCCGCGCCTGGTTCGCGGGCGCGGCCCCCTCCTACGGTGAGCTGGAGTACCCGTAGGAGCGGACCGTGTCCGCGAAGGCCACACCGCGTAATACCTGGCGCACCGCAGCGCCTGGTTCGCGGGCACAGCCCGCTCCTACGGTGGGGTTGGGGTGCCCGTAGGAGCGGACCGTGTCCGCGAAGGCCACACCGCGTAATACCTGGCGCACCGCGGCACCTGGTTCGCGGGCGCGGCCCGCTCCTACGGTGGGGGCGGGGTGTCGTAGGAGCGGACCGTGTCCGCAAAGGCTGCAACCTCGGGATAGATATCAAGAGATATTTAGAACGAGGCCTCCAAAAAAGCATGCGCTGCAGACGCAAAATCCCACAAAAGCCCCTCAGAGCCACCTCAAGCGCGTTCACTCATCAATTAATGGGTTTGCAAGCCTTCCAGGGGATAGGTCCCTGACGGGCTTTGTGGTAACATCCGACGGTTTCCAGGGTCGCTCTTTGGTGCGGCCCCCACTGCGCAGATCCAGAGCATAACTCGTTGATTTGTCGTAAGTCGCCTCACGGCAGTGGCCGTCGGCGGCGAGCTTCGTTCGTCCCATTGGATGTGACGGAGTTTCACCAGAAAAAGGAATCAGGCTTCTCATGGGCGAACTGGCCAAAGAAATCCTCCCGGTCAATATCGAAGACGAGCTGAGACAGTCCTACCTCGACTACGCGATGAGCGTCATCGTCGGGCGTGCACTGCCTGATGCGCGTGATGGCTTGAAGCCCGTGCATCGCCGCGTTCTGTTTGCGATGAGTGAACTGGGTAACGACTGGAACAAACCGTACAAGAAATCCGCCCGTGTGGTCGGTGACGTGATCGGTAAGTACCACCCTCACGGTGACACTGCGGTCTACGACACCATCGTGCGTATGGCCCAGCCTTTCTCCCTGCGCTACCTGCTGGTAGACGGCCAGGGCAACTTCGGTTCGGTGGACGGCGACAACGCCGCAGCCATGCGATACACCGAAGTGCGCATGACCAAGCTGGCCCATGAGCTGCTGGCCGACCTGCACAAGGAAACCGTGGACTGGGTGCCCAACTACGACGGCACCGAGCAGATCCCGGCGGTGATGCCGACGCGCATCCCCAACCTGCTGGTCAACGGCTCCAGCGGCATCGCCGTGGGCATGGCCACCAACATTCCGCCGCACAACCTGGGCGAAGTCATCGATGGCTGCCTGGCGCTGATCGACAACGCCGACATCACCATCGATGAGCTGATGCAGTTCATCCCTGGCCCCGACTTCCCGACCGCCGCCATCATCAACGGCCGCGCCGGTATCATCGAAGCCTACCGCACCGGCCGTGGCCGCATTTACATGCGTGCCCGTTCCACCGTGGAAGACATCGACAAGGTCGGTGGCCGCCAGCAGATCGTGGTCACCGAGCTGCCGTACCAGCTGAACAAGGCCCGCCTGATCGAGAAGATCGCCGAGCTTGTAAAAGAGAAAAAGCTGGAAGGCATCACCGAGCTGCGCGACGAGTCCGACAAGGACGGCATGCGCATCGTCATCGAGCTGCGCCGTGGCGAAGTGCCTGAGGTCATCCTCAACAACCTCTACGCCCAGACCCAGATGCAGGCCGTGTTCGGCATCAACGTGGTGGCCCTGATCGACGGCCGCCCACGCGTGCTGAACCTCAAGGACCTGCTGGAAGCCTTCGTGCGCCACCGCCGCGAAGTGGTTACCCGCCGTACCGTGTTCGAACTGCGCAAGGCCCGCGAGCGCGGCCACATCCTGGAAGGCCAGGCGGTAGCGCTGTCGAACATCGACCCGGTAATCGCCCTGATCAAGGCCTCGCCGACGCCGTCCGAAGCCAAGGAAGCCCTGATCAGCACTGCCTGGGAATCCAGCGCCGTGGTGGCCATGGTGGAAGCGGCCGGCGCCGAGTCCTCGCGCCCGGAAAACCTCGACCCGCAGTTCGGTCTGCGTGACGGCAAGTACTGGCTGTCGCCGGAGCAGGCCCAGGCCATCCTGGACCTGCGCCTGCACCGCCTGACCGGCCTGGAGCACGAGAAGCTGCTGGCCGAGTACCAGGAAATCCTCAACCAGATCGGCGAGCTGATCCGCATCCTCAACAGCGCCGCGCGCCTGATGGAAGTGATCCGCGAAGAGCTGGAAGTGATCCGCGCCGAATACGGCGACGTGCGCCGTACCGAGATTCTCGATGCGCGCCTGGACCTGACCCTGGGTGACATGATCCCGGAAGAAGAGCGCGTGGTGACCATCTCCCACGGCGGCTACGCCAAGACCCAGCCACTGGCTGCCTACCAGGCTCAGCGCCGCGGCGGCAAGGGCAAGTCGGCTACCGGTGTGAAGGACGAAGACTACATCGCTCATCTGCTGGTGGCGAACAGCCATACCACCCTGCTGCTGTTCTCCAGCAAGGGCAAGGTTTACTGGCTCAAGACCTACGAGATCCCGGAGGCCTCGCGTGCCGCCCGTGGTCGCCCGCTGGTCAACCTGCTGCCGCTGGACGATGGCGAGTACATCACCACCATGCTGCCGGTAGAGGAATACACCGAAGGTCACTTCATCTTCATGGCCACCGCCAACGGCACCGTGAAGAAGACCCCGCTGGAATCCTTCAGCCGTCAGCGCAGCGTGGGCCTGATTGCCCTGGAACTGGACGAAGGCGACGTGCTGATCAGCGCGGCCATCACCGATGGCGAGCGTGAAGTCATGCTGTTCTCCGACGGCGGCAAGGTCACCCGCTTCAAGGAATCCGACGTACGGGCCATGGGCCGTACCGCTCGCGGCGTGCGCGGCATGCGCCTGCCGGAAGGGCAGAAGCTGATTTCCATGCTGATCCCGGAAGAAGGTAGCCAGATCCTTACCGCTTCCGAGCGCGGCTATGGCAAGCGCACCGCCATCGGCGAGTTCCCCGAGTACAAGCGTGGCGGCCAGGGCGTCATCGCCATGGTCAGCAACGAGCGCAACGGCCGTCTGGTCGGGGCTGTACAGGTGCTGGACGGCGAGGAGATCATGCTGATTTCCGACCAGGGCACCCTGGTGCGTACCCGCGTCAGCGAAGTCTCCAGCCTGGGCCGTAATACCCAGGGCGTGACGCTGATCAAGCTGGCCAGCGATGAAACGCTGGTAGGCCTTGAGCGCGTGCAGGAGCCATCGGAAGTCGAGGGCGAGGAATTGCTCGAAGGCGAAGAGGGCTTCGAAGCGCCGGCCGAAAGCGCCGAGGCGCCGGATGAGGTCGCAGGCGACGACGAGTTGCCGCAGGAATAAATTGTCGTGATGGATCATGGGGGCACTTCGGTGCCCTCAATGATATTTGGGTGGTGGCGCCGGTTGCCGTCAACGTTGGCCGTAGAAGCCGGCCTTGGCCGCGATCGCCTCAC
Organism: Pseudomonas sp. JC1203; assembly: GCF_056175065.1. Lineage (NCBI taxonomy): Bacteria > Pseudomonadati > Pseudomonadota > Gammaproteobacteria > Pseudomonadales > Pseudomonadaceae > Pseudomonas > Pseudomonas sp. JC1203. Next base: position 186,330 of record NZ_JBWCAM010000012.1, on the reverse strand, counting down.
CACCGATCTAACGAATTCAAGCAGAGCGAGAGTGGATGTGAGCAACCGAGCCTTTAACTTCTGCGCAGGTCCCGCTGCGCTCCCTGAAGCTGTTCTGCAGCGCGCCCAGGCCGAAATGCTGAACTGGCGCGGCAAAGGTCTCTCCGTCATGGAGATGAGCCACCGCAGCGACGACTACGTGGCCATCGCCGAGAAGGCCGAGCAGGACCTGCGCGACCTGCTGTCCATTCCGTCCAACTACAAGGTCCTGTTCCTGCAGGGTGGCGCCAGCCAGCAGTTCGCCGAAATCCCGTTGAACCTGCTGCCGGAAGACGGCACCGCGGACTACATCGAGACCGGTATCTGGTCGAAGAAGGCCATCGAGGAGGCGCGTCGCTACGGCAACATCAATGTCGCCGCCAGCGCCAAGCCCTACGACTACCTGGCCATTCCTGGCCAGAACGAGTGGAACCTGACCCCAGGCGCCGCCTATGTTCACTACGCGTCCAACGAAACCATCGGCGGCCTGGAATTCGACTGGGTTCCGCAGACCGGTGACGTGCCGCTGGTGGTGGACATGTCCTCCGACATCCTCTCGCGCCCTATCGATGTGTCGCAATACGGCATGATCTACGCTGGCGCGCAGAAGAACATCGGCCCGAGCGGCCTGGTGGTGGTGATCATTCGCGAAGACCTGCTGGGTCGCGCCCGCAGTGCCTGCCCGACCATGCTCAACTACAAGATCGCCGCCGACAACGCCTCGATGTACAACACCCCGGCTACCTACTCCTGGTACCTGTCGGGCCTGGTGTTCGAGTGGCTGAAAGAGCAGGGTGGCGTCGAGGCCATGGAAGTGCGCAACCGCGCCAAGAAGGACCGCTTGTACGGTTTCATCGACAGCAGCGAGTTCTACACCAACCCTATCGCCCACAACGCCCGCTCGTGGATGAACGTGCCGTTCCGCCTGGCGGACGAGCGCCTGGACAAGGCCTTCCTGGCCGGCGCCGATGCTCGCGGCCTGCTCAACCTCAAGGGTCACCGTTCGGTAGGCGGCATGCGTGCCTCCATCTACAACGCCCTGGGCCTGGACGCGGTTGAAGCGCTGGTTGCCTACATGGCCGAGTTCGAGAAGGAAAACGCCTGATGTCCGACCAGGAGCTGAAAGCCCTGCGGGTGCGCATCGATGCCCTGGACGAGAAAATTCTCGAACTGATCAGCGATCGTGCCCGCTGCGCCGAAGAAGTCGCCCGCGTGAAAATGGCCTCCCTGGCGGAAGGCGAGGTGCCGGTGTTCTACCGGCCCGAGCGCGAAGCCCAAGTGCTAAAACGCGTGATGGAACGCAACAAGGGCCCATTGAGCAACGAAGAGATGGCGCGGTTGTTCCGCGAAGTCATGTCCTCGTGCCTGGCCCTTGAGAACCCGCTGCAAGTCGCCTACCTGGGCCCTGAAGGTACCTTCACCCAAGCAGCGGCCATGAAGCACTTCGGCCACGCCGTCATCAGCAAGCCGATGGCGGCCATCGACGAAGTGTTCCGTGAAGTGGTGGCGGGCGCGGTGAACTTCGGCGTAGTGCCGGTGGAGAACTCCACCGAGGGTGCGGTCAACCACACCCTGGACAGCTTCCTGGAACATGACATGGTCATCTGCGGTGAGGTGGAGTTGCGTATCCACCATCACCTGCTGATCGGCGAAAGCACCAAGACCGACGCGATCACGCGTATCTATTCCCACGCCCAGTCGCTGGCCCAGTGCCGCAAGTGGCTGGACGCGCATTACCCCAACGTCGAGCGTATTGCCGTTTCCAGCAACGCCGAGGCGGCCAAGCGGGTCAAGGGTGAGTGGAACTCGGCGGCCATCGCCGGCGACATGGCGGCCAGCCTGTACGGCCTGACCCGCCTGGCCGAGAAAATCGAGGACCGCCCGGACAACTCCACGCGTTTCCTGATTATCGGTAACCAGGAAGTGCCGCCTACCGGCGACGACAAGACCTCGATCATCGTTTCCATGAGCAACCGCCCGGGCGCGCTGCACGAGCTGCTGGTGCCGTTCCACGACAACGGCATCGACCTGACCCGCATCGAGACTCGTCCGTCACGCAGCGGTAAATGGACCTACGTATTCTTCATCGATTTCGTCGGCCATCACCGTGATCCGCTGATCAAGGGCGTGCTCGAAAAAATCAGTCAGGAAGCCGTGGCACTTAAAGTGCTGGGCTCCTACCCGAAAGCGGTTCTGTGAGGTTTTGCCATGAGTGATTTTCTCGCCCTCGCGCAGTCGGGCGTCCAAAAGCTGTCGCCGTACGTTCCTGGCAAGCCGGTGGACGAGCTGGCTCGCGAGTTGAACCTGGACCCGGCGAACATCGTCAAGTTGGCCAGCAACGAAAACCCGCTGGGGGCCAGCCCCAAGGTGCGTGAAGCCATCGCCAATGAACTGGCCGAGCTGACCCGCTACCCCGACGGCAATGGTTTCGAGCTGAAGACCCTGCTGGCCGAGCGTTGCCGCGTGCAGGTCAATCAGGTCACCCTGGGCAATGGCTCCAACGATATTCTCGAACTGGTGGCGCGCGCCTACCTGGCCCCGGGCCAGAACGCGGTATTCAGCGAGCACGCCTTTGCCGTTTACCCAATCGTCACCCAGGCCGTGGGCGCCGAGTCGCGCGTTGTGCCGGCCAGGGAGTGGGGGCACGACCTGCCGGCGATGCTGGCGGCCATCGACGCTAACACCCGCATCGTGTTCATTGCCAACCCCAACAACCCCACCGGCACCTGGTTCAACGCCCAGGCGCTGAGCGATTTCCTGCGCGACGTGCCGCAGGACGTGCTGGTGGTGCTGGACGAAGCCTACATTGAGTACGCCACGGGCGGCGAGCTGCCGGACGGCCTCGACTACCTGGCGCAGCACCCCAACCTGCTGGTATCGCGCACCTTCTCCAAGGCCTACGGCCTGGCGGCGCTGCGCGTGGGTTACGCGCTGTCGTCGCCGGTGATCGCCGACGTGCTAAACCGTGTGCGCCAGCCGTTCAACGTCAACAGCCTGGCCCTGGCGGCCGCCTGTGCGGCGCTGACCGATACTGCCTACCTGGCCAAGAGCCGCGAGCTCAACGAGTTCGGCATGCAGCAGCTGCAGGAAGGCTGTCGCGAGCTGGGCCTGGGCTGGATCCCGTCCAAGGGCAACTTCCTCTGCATCGACCTGGCTCGCGTGGCCGCGCCGGTGTTCCAGGGGTTGTTGCAGGAGGGCGTGATCGTCCGTCCCGTGGCCAACTATGGCATGCCCAGCCACCTGCGGGTGACCATTGGCCTGCCGACCGAAAACGCTCGTTTCCTGGAAGCGCTGAGCAAGGTTCTGGCACGTGGTTGATGGTTTTCCTGTTGTAACACCCAAGCCCCTGATTGGCCGCCTGGTGGTGGTTGGCCTGGGGCTGATCGGTGGCTCGTTTGCCAAGGGCGTGCGTGAAAGCGGCCTGTGCGCGGAAGTGGTGGGCCTGGACCTGGATCCGCAGTCGCGCAGGCTGGCCGTGGAGCTGGGGGTGGTCGACCGCTGTGAAGCTGACCTGGCCGAAGCCTGCAAGGGTGCCGACGTCATCCAGCTGGCCGTGCCGATCCTGGCCATGGAAAAGCTGCTGGCGAAGCTGGCGCAGCTGGACCTGGGCGATGCCATCCTTACCGATGTCGGCAGTGCCAAGGGCAATGTGGTGCGCGCGGCGCGTGAAGTGCTTGCGCCTGCGCGGCTGCTCAATTTCGTGCCCGGCCACCCGATTGCCGGGTCCGAGCAGAGCGGGGTGGAAGCCTCCAACGCCAAGCTGTTCCAGCGCCACAAGGTCATTCTCACGCCGCTGCCCGAAACCGCGCCGCATGCGCTGTCGATCGTCGACGCGCTGTGGCGTGCCCTGGGCGCTGATGTCGAGCACATGGCCATCGAACGCCATGACGAAGTGCTGGCGGCTACCAGTCATCTGCCGCACCTGCTGGCCTTTGGCCTGGTGGATTCGCTGGCCAAGCGCAACGAAAACCTGGAAATCTTCCGCTACGCCGCGGGCGGTTTCCGCGACTTCACGCGCATTGCCGGCAGTGATCCGGTGATGTGGCATGACATCTTCCTGGCCAACCGCGATGCGGTGCTGCGCACCCTCGACACCTTCCGCAGCGACCTCGACGCGCTGCGCGATGCGGTCGATGCCGGCGACGGGCAGAAAATGCTTGGCGTGTTCACGCGTGCGCGTATGGCGCGCGAGCACTTCGGCAAGATCCTCGCGCGGCGCGCCTACGTCGACAAGCGCGAGGCGCGCGACCTGAACTTCGTCGCTGCGCCGGGCGGCCGCTTGTCGGGGCGCATCCGCGTGCCGGGCGACAAATCCATCTCCCATCGTGCGGTGATGCTCGGCGCGCTCGCCGACGGCACCACCGAGGTGGAAGGCTTCCTTGAGGGCGAGGATGCGCTGGCGACATTGCAGGCGTTTCGCGACATGGGCGTGGTCATCGAAGGCCCGCACCACGGCCGCCTGACCATCCATGGCGTAGGCCTGCATGGCCTGCAACCGCCGCCGGGGCCTATCTACGTCGGCAACTCGGGCACCAGCATGCGCCTGCTGGCCGGGCTGTTGGCGGCCCAGCGTTTTGACAGCGTGCTGACCGGCGACGCGTCGTTGTCCAAACGCCCGATGAGCCGTGTCGCCAAGCCGCTGCGGGAAATGGGTGCGCAGATCGAGACGGGCGCCGATGGCCTGCCGCCGCTGACCATTCGCGGTGGCCAGAAGCTGAAGGCGCTGGATTACACGCTGCCGATGGCCAGTGCCCAGGTCAAGTCCAGCCTGTTGCTGGCGGGTCTGTATGCCGAGGGCGAGACCCGTGTCACCGAGCCTGCGCCCACCCGCGACCATACCGAACGCATGCTGCGTGGCTTCGGCTACCCGGTCGGCACCCAAGGCGCCACGGCGTCCCTGGTTGGCGGCCAGCCGCTGGCCGCCACCCGCATCGAGGTGCCCGGCGATATTTCCTCTGCCGCGTTCTTCCTGGTGGCGGCGTCCATTGCCGAGGGTTCGGAGCTGGTGCTGGAGCACGTGGGTATCAACCCCACCCGCACCGGCGTCATCGATATCCTGCGCCTGATGGGCGCCGACATTCGCCTGGAAAACCGCCGTGAAGTCGGCGGCGAGCCGGTGGCTGACCTGCATGTGCGCGCGGCGCCCCTCAAGGGCATCGAGATTCCGCAGGCGCTGGTGCCGCTGGCCATCGACGAATTCCCGGTGCTGTTCGTCGCCGCAGCTGCAGCCCAGGGGCGTACCGTACTGCGCGGTGCCCAGGAGCTGCGGGTAAAAGAATCGGATCGCATCCAGGCCATGGCCGACGGCCTCAAGGCCCTGGGTGTAACATGTCAGCCAACCGAGGACGGCATCATCATCGACGGCGGCGCGATTCAGGGCGGCGAAGTGCAGGGGCAGGGCGACCATCGTATCGCCATGGCCTTCAGCGTCGCCGCGCTGCGCGCCAGTGCGCCCATCCGCATTCTGGATTGCGCCAACGTCGCCACCTCCTTTCCCAACTTCCTGGCCCTGTGCGGCCAGGTCGGGATCCGTGTAACCGAAGAGGGCAAGTCGTGATTTCCCACGCGCCAGTAATTACTATCGACGGCCCAAGCGGCTCGGGCAAAGGCACTGTGGCCGGTATCCTGGCCAAGCGCCTGGGCTGGAACCTGCTGGACTCCGGCGCCCTGTATCGCCTGCTGGCCTTCAATGCCGGCAACCATGGCGTGGCCCTGGACAACGAAGCCCTGCTCGCGCAATTGGCCGCTCATCTGGATGTGCAATTCATTGCCGCCACCGAAGGCCAGTTGCAACGCATCATTCTTGAGGGTGATGAGGTCAGCACCGTGATTCGCACCGAGACCGCCGGCGCCGGCGCCTCGAAAGTCGCCGCCTTGCCGGCGGTGCGCGACGCCCTGCTGCAGCGCCAGCGCGCGTTCCTGGAGGCCCCGGGCCTGATCGCCGACGGCCGCGACATGGGCACCGTGGTGTTCCCTGATGCACCGCTGAAAATCTTCCTCACCGCCAGTGCCGAGGAACGTGCGCGCAGACGTTACTTGCAGTTGAAGGGCAAGGGCGAAGATGTTAGTCTGTCGAGTCTGCTAGATGAGATACGTGCGCGCGATGAGCGTGACACCCAGCGAGCGGTAGCCCCGCTCAAGCCGGCGGCTGACGCCATACAGCTGGATTCCACGGAATTGTCCATCGAGCAGGTGCTGGAACGCATCATGAGCGAAATCGCACTACGCGATATCGCCGGGTGACCAGAACGCGTACGGGAAACCAGTCCCTAGCCCGTGCGCCTTCTCTACTATGAACGAACCCGCATTGTCTGGAGTGCGGCTGATGGGCGTTTCTACTGCCCAAATCTACAGGAATTAAAATGAGCGAAAGCTTTGCGGAACTCTTTGAAGAAAGCCTGAAAACCCTCAACCTTCAACCAGGTGCGATCATCACCGGTATCGTTGTCGATATCGACGGTGACTGGGTTACTGTCCACGCCGGTCTGAAATCCGAGGGCGTCATCCCGCTCGAGCAGTTCTACAACGACGCTGGCGAGCTGACCATCAAGGTCGGTGACGAAGTTCACGTTGCGCTGGACGCGGTCGAAGACGGCTTTGGCGAAACCAAGCTGTCCCGTGAAAAAGCCAAGCGCGCCGAGTGCTGGATTGTTCTGGAAGCAGCTTTCGCCGCTGAGGAAGTGGTCAAGGGCGTTATCAACGGTAAGGTTAAAGGCGGCTTCACTGTCGACGTTAACGGCATCCGTGCGTTCCTGCCTGGTTCCCTGGTTGACGTCCGTCCGGTTCGTGATACCACGCACCTGGAAGGCAAAGAGCTGGAATTCAAGGTCATCAAGCTGGACCAGAAGCGCAACAACGTTGTCGTTTCCCGTCGTAGCGTCCTGGAAGCAGAGAACTCGGCCGAGCGCGAAGCTCTGCTGGAATCCCTGCAGGAAGGCCAGCAAGTCAAAGGTATCGTCAAAAACCTCACCGACTACGGCGCCTTCGTGGACCTGGGCGGCGTGGACGGCCTGCTGCACATCACCGACATGGCCTGGAAGCGCATCAAGCACCCTTCCGAAGTGGTCAACGTTGGCGACGAGATCGACGTCAAGGTTCTGAAGTACGATCGCGAGCGCAACCGCGTTTCCCTGGGCTTCAAGCAACTGGGTGAAGACCCATGGGTTGCTATCAAGGCTCGTTACCCAGAGAACACCCGCGTCATGGCGCGCGTGACCAACCTGACCGACTACGGCTGCTTCGCTGAGCTGGAAGAAGGCGTTGAAGGTCTGGTACACGTTTCCGAAATGGACTGGACCAACAAGAACATCCACCCTTCGAAAGTCGTACAAGTCGGCGACGAAGTGGAAGTCATGGTTCTGGACATCGACGAAGAGCGTCGTCGTATCTCCCTGGGCATCAAGCAGTGCAAGTCGAACCCATGGGAAGACTTCTCTGGCCAGTTCAACAAGGGCGACGAAATCTCTGGCACCATCAAGTCGATCACCGATTTCGGTATCTTCATTGGTCTGGACGGCGGCATCGACGGTCTGGTTCACCTGTCCGACATCTCCTGGAACGAAGCTGGCGAAGAAGCAGTACGCCGCTACAAGAAAGGCGATGAGCTGAACACTGTGATCCTGTCTGTTGATCCAGAGCGTGAGCGCATCTCCCTGGGCATCAAGCAACTGGAAAGCGATCCGTTCTCCAACTACGTTGCTGTCAACGACAAAGGCGCTATCGTTCGCGGTATCGTTAAAGAAGTTGACGCCAAAGGCGCCATCATCACCCTGGCCGACGACATCGAAGCCACTCTGAAAGCTTCCGAAATCAGCCGTGACCGCGTTGAAGACGCGCGTAACGTCCTGAAGGAAGGCGAAGAAGTCGAAGCCAAGATCATCAGCGTTGACCGCAAGTCGCGCGTGATCAACTTGTCCATCAAGTCGAAAGACGTTGAAGACGAGAAAGAAGCAATCCAGAGCCTGCGCGACAAGCCAGCTGCTTCGGACATCGCAACCGGTCCAACCACCCTGGGTGACCTGCTGCGTGCTCAAATGGAAAAGCAGAACTAAGTTCTGACTGACCATTAAGAAAAAGGGCGACTTCGGTCGCCCTTTTTTGTGCCTGCAATTCCTGTATCCCGTAGCAGCGGCCCCAGGCCGCGTCCGCAGCCCCGCGCTGCGCCCAACCCGCTGCAGTTGCACCACAGGCCCCCTAGGCCCGTTTCTTGAATGTATCGGTGCAACGCCGGTGCATATTCCTCCGGCCTGCTACATTAAACAGTCATAAACACCCGCCACTCTGATGCTCTGCCGGAAAAAACCGGCGCTCAGGAGAATCTCCTGAAAAATCAGTTGTCTACCCAAAAGAGGGCGAGCGGCGACCCAGTGAATTGGTCACTGACCTTTTCCAGGGCAATAAAAAGGACCGGTAATGAAAGGATGGCTGCCACTGGCTCTGTTGATCGCGTTGTCGGGGTGCGAAGCGACCATGTCCACCCATAGCGTGAAGGGCATCGCCACCCTGCACATCAACTGCTCGGGCGTGACCTCTTCCTGGGAGAAGTGCTACGAGAAGGCAGAGAGTGCGTGCGGTGCGCCGGGGTACAGCGTGCTCAGCAAGTCCACTGACCTGACCGACGACACGCCGGACTACCCCTTTGGTATCAATCCTGCAGGCCTGTCCAGCCGTAGCCTGGTCATCCGCTGCAGGCAGTCTTGAAGGGTGGAAAGCAGGGCGCGGTGCGGCCTGTATTAGTGGATCTACCGTAAACCTTTGCAACAAGTCAATACGCGGGCTGTTCAAATCCCTCCAGCCATGCTAAAACCTTTGAAGCGATTGTCTAGCTTCTTGATAAAGAAGGGAAAAATATGACGAAATCTGAACTGATCGACCGTATTGTCACCCATCAAGGCCTGCTTTCATCCAAGGATGTGGAGCTGGCCATCAAGACCATGCTTGAGCAGATGTCACAGTGCCTGGCTACGGGTGATCGTATCGAGATTCGCGGCTTTGGTAGCTTTTCGCTGCACTACCGTGCGCCAAGGGTAGGCCGCAATCCCAAGACCGGGCAGTCGGTCAGTCTGGATGGGAAATTCGTTCCTCACTTCAAGCCGGGCAAGGAATTGCGTGACCGGGTGAACGAGGATGAAGAGCACGAACATGCCTGAGGCATGCGTCAGAAGGAGTGCGTAGTGCACAAGGTTAGAAAACTGCTGCTGGTCGCCCTGGTCCTTGTGGTGCTGGTAGCGGCGGTAGTGTTCGTGCTGGAAAACCAGCAGCCCGTCAATATCGTGGTGCTGGGCTATACCGGCCCGCAGCTGCCGGTTGCCGTGCTGATCATAGTGGCATTCCTGGCTGGCATGGTCCTGGGCCCCGTATTGGCGGCCTTGGCATCCTTGCGTCGTCGCCGCAAAGTAGTCACCCGGCCAATTTGACCTGATTGATACACGGTCACCGGTGAACCAGATCGATATTTTGCTGCCTTACAAGTCGCAGGCCACTGGCATGATGCCTTGGCGGTCCATTCTTGCCTTCGGCCACCCCGGTGTGGCCATGGATAATTAAGGTTGGTGAACAGCATGTACCCCGCGATCCACACTCAATGCTTCAAGGCCTACGACATCCGCGGTCAGGTCCCTTCCCAGCTCAACGATGACATCGCCTATCGGATAGGTCGTGCGTTGGTGCTCGAACTCAGCGGCAAGGCCATCGTGGTAGGTCGCGACATGCGTCTGGAAAGCCCCGGCCTGGCCGCCGCGCTGGTCCGCGGTATTACCGAGGCCGGTGCCGACGTCATCGACATCGGCTTGTGCGGCACCGAGGAAGTCTACTTCGCCACCAGCCACTACAAGGCTGATGGCGGCGTGATGATCACCGCCAGCCATAACCCCAAGGGTTACAACGGCATGAAACTGGTGAAGGCCGAGTCCCGGCCCATCAGTGGCGACACCGGCCTTGACGCCATTCGCCAGCGCGTCGACGAAGGCAACCTCGGCACCCCGGCCGCCAAGGCCGGCCAGGTGCGCGAAGCCTTCGACAAGACCGCCTACCTGGACCACCTGGTAGGTTACGTCGACGTCAAGGCGCTCAAGCCCCTCAAGGTGCTCGCCGACCCGGGCAACGGCGCTGCCGGCCCCGTCGTCCAGGCCTTGGCCAGCCGCTTGCCGCTGGAGTGGGTATTCATCAACGTCGAGCCCGACGGCAACTTCCCCAACGGCGTGCCTAACCCGCTGCTGCCGGAAAACCGCGAACTCACCCGCAAGGCCCTGCTGGAAAACGGCTGCGACATGGCCATTGCCTGGGACGGCGACTTCGACCGCTGCTTCTTCTTCGACGCCGACGGCCGCTTCATCGAAGGCTACTACCTGGTCGGCCTGCTGGCCGAAATGCTGCTCAAGCTGCACCCAGGCAGCAAAATCATCCACGACCCACGCCTGACCTGGAACACCATCGAACAAGTGGAGCAGGCCGGCGGCGTCGCCATCCAGAGCAAGACCGGCCACGCCTTCATCAAGGAGCGCATGCGCCTGGAAGACGCCGTCTACGGCGGCGAAATGAGCGCCCACCACTACTTCCGCGACTTCGCCTACTGCGACAGCGGCATGATCCCATGGCTGCTGGTGGCGGCACTGATGTCCGAAACCGGCAAGACCCTGGCGCAGCTGGTGGACGAGCGTATCGCCGCGTACCCCTGCAGCGGCGAAATCAACTACCGCGTTGACGACGTACCTGCGAGCATCGAGAAAATCCTGGCGCACTACCTGCCGCAGCAACCTGCTGTGGATCGGACAGACGGCATCAGCGTGGAGTTTGCTGATTGGCGGTTCAGCTTGCGCGGGTCGAATACCGAGCCTTTGCTGCGGTTGAATATCGAGAGCCGTGGGGATGAGGCTGTGGTGGGGGAGAGGTTGGGGGAGATTGAGGGGTTGATTCAGGGGTAGTGAAGGCAAGGCTCCTGAGATTCGGTCGGGGTAATCTAACGGTGCCCCGACCTCCGCTTTACGCAGAGGCGGAAAATCTGAGTTAACAACTCTTCATGTTTGAGTGGGTGAATTGTATCGGCAATGATGCTATTTTGCCTTTCTTACTGTGAGTCAGTTGGATCAAGGATGTCTAGCGCCAGTGTGTCATTTCCCCTCCCAGCGTTTCTGCCCCAAGTCTCCAGAGGCAGAAAATCTTCGCTCCTGCTTCCAGTCCTGCTCGGAATAACTCTCTAGCTTCAGTGGCTTTGATACGTCAATAGGCGGCGTCGTGCCCCTGCGAGCGGAGTTGGTCAAACTTTTTGTTCTTCTTCAAATGGCTGTTTTAGATGAAAATACTGGTTACTGGCGGTGCTGGCTTCATCGGGTCGGCTGTCATACGTCATATCATTGAAAACACAGATGATAGTGTTATTAACGTCGACAAGCTGACGTATGCTGGCAATTTAGAATCATTGCAGGGCTTTGATCAGGATTCACGTTATGTTTTCGAGCATGTCGATATCTGCGACAGCATTGCAGTAGAGCGTGTTTTTCGCGAGCACAGGCCTGATGTTGTCATGCACTTGGCCGCAGAGTCCCATGTAGATCGGTCAATCACGGGGCCTGCGGAATTCATTCAGACCAACATCGTCGGTACCTATGTGCTCCTTGAAGCAGCTCGCGGGTATTGGAATGGCCTGGAGGCGGCCGGCAAGGAAGCGTTCAGGTTTCATCATATTTCCACTGATGAGGTCTACGGGGATCTGGAGGGGCCGGAGGATCTGTTCACCGAAAGCACTCCGTATCAGCCGAGTTCACCTTACTCGGCCAGCAAGGCCAGTTCCGACCATCTGGTGCGTGCCTGGAATCGGACGTTCGGTTTGCCGACACTGATAACCAATTGCTCCAACAACTATGGTCCCTGCCATTTCCCGGAAAAGCTGATTCCCCTGGTAATCCTCAATGCGCTGGAAGGCAAGCAGCTGCCTGTTTACGGCAAAGGTAACCAGGTTCGTGACTGGCTGTACGTGGAAGATCACGCGCGCGCGCTCTACAAAGTAGTAAATGAGGGTGTGGTCGGTGAAACCTACAATATCGGCGGTCACAACGAGAAACAGAACATTGAGGTCGTACGTACCTTGTGTGCCTTGTTGGATGAACTGTGCCCGCAGTCGCCGTTCAAACCTCACGCCAGCCTCATCACGTACGTCACGGACCGCCCGGGCCATGATGTGCGCTATGCAATTGACGCTACCAAAATTCAGCGTGAGCTGGGCTGGACGCCTGTAGAAACTTTCGAGAGCGGCATTCGCAAGACGGTGGAGTGGTACCTGGCAAACCCTCAATGGGTGGCGCGCGTCAAAAGTGGTGAATATCAGCGCTGGGTCGACACCAACTACACTGCCCGCGAGGCGTAGCTTGCCGCCCGGAGTCGTCCCCCGGGCTAGCGCAGCGATATTTCTTCCCCGCCGCACTGGAGAGGTGTGGCGGCGTAATTCAATGCTAATGGAAGCCAAGTAAAAATGACCACGTCTACACGTAAAGGCATCATCCTCGCTGGCGGTTCTGGTACGCGCCTGCACCCACTTACGTTGGGCGTTTCAAAACAAATGCTGCCGGTCTTCGACAAACCCATGATCTTTTACCCGCTATCAGTGCTGATGCTGGCGGGGATGCGCGAGATCCTGATCATTTCGACGCCCGACGATCTTCCAGGCTTTCGCAAATTGCTCGGGGACGGCAGTCAGTACGGCATTGAGCTGACCTACGCTGAGCAACCTAGCCCCGACGGTCTGGCTCAGGCTTTCTTGATTGGCGAGCAGTTCATTGGGCAGGATCCATGCTGCCTGATCCTGGGTGACAATATATTCTACGGCCAGCATTTCTCGGCCAACCTCGCTGCAGCAAGCGCTCGAACCGAAGGCGCAACCGTTTTTGGTTACCATGTTTCGGACCCTGAGCGTTTTGGAGTGGTTGAATTCGACCAGTCTGGTCGTGCACTCAGCATCGAGGAAAAACCGGCCAACCCCAAATCCAGCTATGCCGTGACAGGCTTGTACTTCTACGACAATTCCGTGGTGGACATTGCCAAGAGCATCCAGCCTTCCGAGCGCGGCGAGTTGGAAATCACCGATGTGAACCGTGCCTATCTGGAGCGCGGAACGCTCAATGTGGAGATGCTGGGCCGTGGATTTGCGTGGTTGGATACCGGAACCCATGAGTCATTGCTGGAGGCCAGCCACTTCGTGCATACAATCGAGCACCGCCAGGGGTTGAAGGTCGCGTGCCTTGAAGAAATTGCGTTCACTGCGGGCTGGATCAGCGCGCAGACGCTGGCAGAGCAGGCCGAGCGTCTGAAGAAGACAGGATATGGTCAATACCTCCAGAAACTGCTGGCTGAATCGATTGCTTGATCAAGTCGCTCTGCCGGGGGGAACATTGATGTCGCGGGCACGACCGAGCGTTGCTGTGTTGTTGGCAGCCTACAACGGCATGGCATGGATCGAGGCGCAGGTGGCTTCGATCCTGGCGCAGCGCGATGTTGCCGTTCAGTTGTATATCAGTGTTGATGAGTCCGACGACGGCACATTTGAGTGGTGCAGCAGATGTGCAATCGAGCACCCGAATGTGTTTCTCCTTTCCATGGAGAACTCGGGCGGCGCCTCGCAGAATTTTTTCCGACTGGTCAGAGACGTCGATTTCCAAGGAACCGATTACGTTGCCTTTGCCGACCAGGATGACCTGTGGCATGCCGGCAAGCTGGCCAGGGCGGTGCAGGTGCTGGTTGAAAGAGGGGTGCAAGCCTACTCGAGTAATGTCACTGCGTTTTGGTCGGACGGGACAGCAAAGCTCATCGACAAGGCACAACCCCAAGTTCGCTGGGATTATCTGTTCGAGGCAGCAGGGCCGGGTTGCACCTATGTTTTGAACCAAGCCCTGGCAACTCATCTTCAAGCCTTTGTCGCAAAGGAGCAGCAGCTCGTTGCGGCTGTATCGATGCACGATTGGTGCATATATGCATTCGCGCGAAGCCATGGCTACAGCTGGCATATCGATGAGTGGTCGTCAATGGAGTATCGGCAGCACCGTGGCAACGTGATGGGCGCCAACACTGGCCTGGCTCCAATGTTTTCTCGGCTGGCGCGGGTAAGGGAGGGGTGGTGGTTTGCTCAGATCCAATTGATGGCGCGCGTGTCGGCCCCTGGTGGTGACTCATTCACCCGACGATGTGTTCGGTTGGGCCGGCTTCGGATATTCATGCTTGCCTTCAAGGCAGGCAGCTGTCGAAGGCGCCGTCGGGACCAGTTACTGTTTGCAATGATTTGCCTGGCTGCGCCGTTCTTTGTCAGGTGTAAGGTGTCACCGCATATCAGTACGTCAAGCATCGTATAAATGACTGTAGCGAGTAGATTGATGCTATTGCAGATGGGGAGTGGGACTGGGATGCTCGCGATTTTAGCTGGCCTGTTGCCTGCTTACGCCCGACCACCACGCGTGATAAGCTTTCCTGACGGGTTTCCGGCGCTTCTGCGTGCGGGCCAAGGACGGGGGCATGCAGGGTGGGTAAGTAATGTGCGGTTTCACCGATTGACCGGAAGTCGTTTCGTTGAACTCATCGAAGCCGGATTGAAGAAAGGTGTATTGAAATAAATGGAAAGGCAAAGTATATCCCCGTTAAAGTTGCTTAGATCGGCAAAGTTGCATCGGCATTTGTTGTTGAATCTGGCCAAGAGGGAGACGGTAAGTCGCTATAAGGAATCTTTGTTCGGCTTGTTGTGGTCGATCCTTAGTCCTCTGCTGATGCTTACCATTTTTTCCTTTGTGTTCACAAATATTTTCAAGTCGCGCTGGGGGGTGACGGTTGAAAACAGTTCCGTTTCGTACCCTGTTATCCTGTTTGCGGGCCTGATTGTATTCAATTTTTTCAGCGAGTGCCTAGGCAGGTCGCCTTCAATTGTCATTGGTAATCAGAACTTCGTTAAGAAGATAATATTTCCGTTGGAAATACTACCGCTGGTTTCCATATTGTCAGCACTCTTTCAGTCTGCAATCAGCTTCTGCATCCTGCTGGTCTTTATTCTGGTGGAAACCGGTGGCATCCCCTGGACGGCGCTACTCTTGCCAATCGGTATGCTGCCTTACCTGATTTTCATTCTTGGAATGATGTTCTGGCTGTCCGCTACAGGCGTGTTTGTGCGTGACATCAGTCAAACAGTCGGGCTTATTACAACGGGGATGATGTTCATATCGCCAATATTCTTCCCGGCGACTTCCTTTCCGGAGCATTGGCAATTTCTCGCGCACTACAATCCTTTGACCTACCCGATTGAGTTGGCTAGGAATCTGCTGGTTTTCGGTGTTGGAATTGAACCCTTTGCCTGGCTCACGTACCTTGGTTTCTCGCTCGTGTTCTGCTGGCTCGGTTATGCGTGGTTCCAAAAACTCAGAATAGGTTTTGCTGATGTGCTCTGATATCGCAATTAAAGTATCGAACGTCTCGAAAACGTTTGAGACCTATGATAAACCGCAGCGTCGTCTTCAGCAGTTCATGTACCGTCTGCTGTCCAGGATCGTGCTGGTACCTCGCTTGCGGCGTTTCTGTGATTCCCGTGCCGCTGCATGCTCGAATAAATTCGAGGCGTTGCACGACATCAGCTTCGAAGTGCAAAAAGGACAGACAGTCGGGATTATTGGCCGCAATGGCTCCGGGAAAAGTACGCTGCTGCAGATCATTTGCGGCACACTGAATCCTACCCACGGCTCTGCCGAAATCAATGGCCGGGTCGCAGCGCTATTGGAGCTGGGCTCAGGCTTCAATCCTGATTTTACAGGCCGCGAAAACGTATACCTGAACGGGCAGCTTTACGGGCTGACCGTCAAGCAAATCGACGAACGCTTCGAGCGTATCGTCGCGTTTGCAGATATCGGCGATTTTGTAGAACAGCCTACAAAGACCTACTCCAGCGGCATGTTGGTTCGCTTGGCTTTCGCAGTAATTGCTCACGTAGACGCTGACGTACTGGTTATCGACGAGGCCCTTGCTGTCGGGGATGCATTCTTTACCCAGAAATGCATGCGTTTTCTCCGTGAGTTCATGAAAACAGGTACGGTTCTTTTCGTGAGCCATGATACAGCCTCGGTGAAAAACCTCTGCTCATACGCGGTCTGGCTGGAAAAAGGCAAGGTCATTCAGGAAGGGTTGCCAAAAGTAGTCAGTGATTTTTACCTTGAGGCCTTTTATGAAGCGCAACAAGGGAAGGGAACAACGACAAAGCTCAAGCCAAAGTTGCGTATAGAACGGCAGGTGGCTGTCAAGGATCAGCGGTTGGAATTCATCAATACCACTCAGCACCGCAATGACTTGCAGATTTTTGAATTTAACCACGAATCAAGTTCCTTCGGGCTGGGGACCGCTCAAATCGTCGATGTTTCCTTTACTACGGCTGAAGGGGACAGGTTGCTCTGGTTGGTAGGCGGTGAGTTGGTCACCATCACGATTCTTGCTGTAACGCATCAACAGTTGCACTCTCCGATTGTCGGTTTTTATATCAAGGATAGATTGGGTCAAACGTTGTTTGGCGATAACACGTTCCTTTCTTATATTGACCATCCAGTACAGGCGATGGAAGAAGAAGCGCTGCGCTGTGACTTTACGTTCCATATGCCTATCCTGCCAAAAGGTGATTATTCCATCTGCGTGGCGTTGGCTGAGGGTACCCAGGACGAACATGTTCAAATGCATTGGATTCATGATGCGTTGTTCTTCAAGTCTGAAGCGACCAGTGCAAGCACCGGGCTTATTGGTATCCCCATGCAGGATATTTCGTTGAAGCTCACGGCCGTTCCCGAATTCGATCATAGTTGAGAAGAATATGCTTTTAAATGATATTGGCAAAATGTGCTTTGAGCGCCCTATTTATCTGTCGGGCAAAAGTGCCTGGGCGGAGCATATTCCGTTCGCCTTCTCGCTTATTGAAAAGCTCAAGCCCGGTATTTTCGTGGAACTCGGCACCCACTATGGCGACTCCTACTGCGCATTCTGCCAGGCCATTCAGAAAAGTGAGCTGGATTGCAAGGCGTATGCGGTAGATACCTGGCAAGGTGACGAGCACGCTGGCCTGTACGGCCAGGATGTACTGGATCAACTGCGTGCGCGCCACGATGTGCCTTACGCTTCGTTTTCGCGCTTGCTTCGTGAGACATTTGACCAGGCAGCTACGTACTTCTCCCCAAAAAGCGTGGACCTGTTGCATATCGACGGCCTCCACAGCTACGAAGCAGTGAAGAACGATTTCGATACCTGGCTTCCGCTGATGAGCGATCAGGGTGTCATTATATTTCACGATGTGAATGTTCGTGAGAACGGGTTCGGTGTATGGAAGCTCTTCGAAGAAATTGAAAAGCAATACCCAACCTTTTGCTTTGACCACGCGCATGGTCTAGGAGTTGTTGCCGTAGGCAAGCAGATCCCCGAAGACATCAAGTTTCTTTTCCAGCTGTCCGCGGCCGAAACAGTCCACATCAAGGAGTTCTACAAGGAACTCGGCTTCAGCGCGGTCAATGAACGCAAACTTTCCGATGCGCTGCACATCCAGAATGCGGCAGTGGGGCAAGCGGCTACAGAAAACTCGACGTTGACCCATCGCCTCTTTCAGCAGAAGAACGAAAGCGATGAGCTGCGCGCCGACCTCTACGCCAAAGAGCTGGAGGTGCAGCAATTAGGGCAGCGGGTTGCGCAGCTTGAGCATGAATTGCATGTGCGCAACTCCGAGATCCATGCCGTCTTGAATACCAAGGCCTGGCGCTTGTCTTCCAAGGTCAATGACAAGGTTCGACAAGCCAGGAAGCTACGGGTCCTGGCTCGTAAAGTATTGATTGCCAAGGATCGCGTAGGGGGCTGGCGTAACCTCTTCGAACGTGTACAGAGTACGTTGGAGTCCGGCGGCCTGCGCTCTCTTGAGGCAGCTGCCCGTGCTCAACTCCTGACCCCTGATGTGCAGCGTGCGGCGCCTGTCGATGTGCTCAAGGCACGTATGGCCTTCAACCTGGAGCGAATCAGCCGCCGGTTTTCGGAGCGTCCTGCCCAGGCGTTTGATTTTGGTATCACGGTAAGCCTGGTCATGCCGGTATACAAAGTGCCAGTCGACTTGCTCAAGCAGGCGATTGAGTCCGTGCTCAACCAGTCCTATACCAACTGGGAATTGTGTATCGCCGATGACTGTTCGCAATCTTCGGAGATCACCGCACTGCTCGACGGGTTTGCCAAACGCGATGCGCGCATAAAGTTCGTGACGCTTGACGTCAATGCCGGCATTGCAGGCGCTTCCAATGCCGCATTGAACCTGGCGACGGGGAGCTACGTCGCATTGCTGGATAACGACGACCTGCTGACCAATGACGCACTCTATTGGATCGCCTCCGGCATCCGGGATGACGCTTCGCTGGATATGCTCTACTCGGATGAATGCAAGATCGACGAGAGCGGTGCTGTTCTTGAGGTGTTCAACAAGCCGGATTGGAGTCCCAACCTGCTTTTGAATTGCATGTACACCGGGCACCTGACCGCTTACCGCAAGGCACTGGTTGATGAAGTGGGTGGGTTCCGCTCCGAGTTCGATTTTTCCCAGGATTATGATCTGGCCCTGCGCGTAACCGAAAAAACCTCGAATATCCAGCATATCGAGGAAGTGCTTTACGGCTGGCGTGCAATTGCTACATCTGGCGCTGCTGGCGGCAAACCATACGCAAGGGATTCCAACATTCGTGCGTTGCAGGCGGCCGGAGATCGTCGGGGCTGGAAGGGGACGGCAGTTGCTCTACCGACCGCCAACCGTTTCAAGTTTGACTTTGATGGCAACGAAGCGCTTGTCTCGATCGTTATCCCGTCCGACAACGAAAAAAATATCAGCGATAGCCTCGAGTCGATCAAAAAATCGACGACCTGGAAGCGCTATGAAATTCTTGTCGTGACGAATTCGAGAATCGTCGACTTGCTGGCCCCGGTTTACCCGGATGCAAATATTGTCTTTGTCCGCTATGACCTGCCCTACAGCTTCTCGGACAAATGCAACCAAGGTGCGAAAGCTGCGAGCGGTGAGTACCTGGTCTTCTTCAACGATGACGTACGCGTTCAGTCTGCTGACTGGGTCGAGTCGCTGGTCGAGTACTTGCAGCTTCCGGATGTGGGCATCGTTGGGCCCAAGCTGGTTTACGAGAGCAACACGATTCAGCACGCGGGTATGGTGACAGGTGTTCGCCGGCTGCTGGGTACGGCCTTCCACTGCCTGCCAGAAAATACCGGGGCGCATTATAATTTTGCGCAATCTGTTCGTGAGGTTTCCCTTATCTGTGGTGCATGCCTGGCCATCAGGAAAGACATTTTCGAGCAGGTGAAGGGCTTTGACGCCGTCAACGCCCCAATCAACCATTCCGATGTCGATCTGTGCTTCAAGGTTCGCGAGCTCGGGTTCTCCTGTGTGTACACGCCGCACTCCACCCTGACGCATATCGGGCATATGTCGCTTGCCTCGGTAGATGCCGCAGACAAGGTCAAGGCGCCAAAGAAGAAAGACAAGGCTGATATTTATATCCTGCGTCGATTCGCCAGCTTGTTGGCTCGTGACCCCTATTACACCAAGGCAATGCGGGAGCAGTTGTTCCATGACTCTCCGGAGTACTACGAGGTGTTCGCTCAAGGTGCAACGCGAACAGAGGGTGGCAAGGATATTTTGCTGTTTTCCCATGACCTTACGGAAAGTGGCGCGCCACGCATTGTCTTTGAACTGGCGAAATTGCTGACTCAGGCAGGTCATTTCGTCGTGGTCATGTCGCCTACTGATGGGCCCATTCGCGCGGCGCTTCAAGCGTTGGGCGTCGTGGTGATCGTGGATGAGCTCATGCTGGCTCAGCACGCCTCGGTATATGACTTTGCGCGCAACTTCGACAAGCTGATCTGCAATACGGTAGTGACCTACCCTATCGTGAATCAATTAGCGGATGTGGTTGAAGTGTATTGGTATATCCACGAAACCAATTTGTTCACCCAAATGGCGGCATCCAACCCTGAATTCGTTGCGGCGCTTCGCAAGCCTGAAAGAATCTGGGCAGGCAGCAAGCTGGCGGCGGCGCCCATCGTGACATACCACCGCAATACCGAGGTGGTTGAGTATGGATTCCCCGGCCTTGAGTCGGCCGAGGGCCGCCAGCGGAAACCTGGAGAAGGTGAACCACTGGTCATCAGGACGTTCGGGTCGTTCGAGCCAAGGAAAGGGCAGGATTTGCTTGCGGTCGCCATTAAGGGGCTACCTTCTGATCTCGCGCGCAAGTGCAAGTTTGAGTTCTACGGCCGCGTGCTGGACAAGGCGTTCTATGAAGGGCTGCAGTCTATCGTCAGCAGTTTACCCAATGTGGAACTGCATGGTGATCTCGACTATCAAGCGTATGTAGAGCTCATGTTCTCTACGGACATGGTGGTTGTACCTTCGCGCGATGACACATTACCGCTGGTCTCCCTGCATGCGCTGAGCGTCGGCGTCCCCATGATGTGCACGGTCAATACTGGCACATCAGCCTACGTTCGCCATCGTGATTCGGGCTTTGTTGTCCCAAGCAACGAGCCGGCGGCCATCACTAAAGTGTTGATAGAAGCCATCAATTCCTCGGCGCAATGGGACCGAATTGGTAGCGCGGGCAAGGAAGTGTTTGATCATTGTTTCTCTGAACAGGAGTTTTCCAAGAAGCTCCTGCACCAATTGTCTCTGTAGCCAGGATCATTCGGTATGAAATGTGCAATCTTGGGTGGGACGGGTTTCATTGGCAGCCACTTGATCAATGCGCTCATTGCGCAAGGGCATGAGGTGAGCTCGCTGACCCGGCACGTCCCGCCTCAGAATACGATTTTGTCCGATGAGGCCATGGCTCAGGTTCGTTGGCACATGGGGAACTACGAAAATCGCGAGGACGTTAAGGAGATTCTTGAGGGTGCGGATATCTGTTTCCACCTGATCTCCTCATCGCTCCCCGGGAACTCCAACAAGGACCCATCGTGGGACATCAGTACAAACGTCTGTAACTCGCTGCAAGTGATGGAGTTGGCTGTTTCGCTGGGGCTGAAGGGTCTCTACTTCGTGTCTTCTGGTGGAACCATCTATGGGGACGCTCAGGTTCTTCCAATTCCTGAAGAGCACCCCTTGGAGCCTACGTGCTCCTATGGGGTGAGCAAGCTGGCAATCGAAAAGTATCTGGCGTTGTTCGAGCGGCTTCACCGGCTGCCGTACAAGATCATTCGATTGGCTAACCCCTATGGCCCGGGGCAGGATGTGAACAAGGCCCAAGGTGCGGTCTCGGTCTTCATAGAGCGCTCACGGAATCTGCTCCCTATAGAAATATGGGGAGATGGTTCTAATGTTCGTGACTATATCTACATTGATGATGCCATTCGGGGCATCATCGGGCTGATGGGTTACGAAGGGAAGGAGCGGATATTCAACCTGGGGTCCGGCCAAGGACGGTCGCTGCTGGAAGTCATAACGGAAATATCCAAATGGGTTGATCCGATGCCAGATGTGAAATTCCTCCCTGCGCGAGAATTTGATCTGAAAGCGAACGTTTTGGATATTTCGAAAGCGCGAAGCTGTTTCGGCTTTGAACCAATTGTGTCTTTCGATAACGGCATCCGTCGAACGTTGGAATGGCAGAACTCGAAAAAGTTGGTCAAGGTCGTTAAGAAGTAGTGGGGGGCGGAAGGGGGGCGGAGCCTCCCTTCCATTGGCCTGCATTATTTTCTGAATGCACCTAACCGTGCCGCCAGGCCATCGGATACCGAAGTGGCAATCAGCTTCAGGCGTTCTGCTCGATTTGTTGAGACGAGCGCGCTGAATAGCGCTACCGCCACCGCCTGTTTCATGAACTTCAATTTCCAGCGCAACGGTACATGCTTGAGCCTGAATAAGTGAATTGAGTTTCGCACCTTGTAATAGTTTCTAACGGCGGAGTGTATCGATATTTCCCTGTCGCGCAGCAGCCAGAGACGGATGACTCTATCCCCCAGGGAATGATAGAGGCGGGTAGTCGATGTTTGATATAGCGTATAGCCCTTGTTGGTGGCTCTGAAGCACCACTCGTGATCAATATGATCAATAAATAAATCACCCATCATCAGGCCGACTTGCTGAAGGTGACGTGTTTCAATAAGCATGCCAGAAGAAATCAAGAACTCGCGCTGGATAGGCTCAGCTTGTTCCGTAGTGGCTTCAGGGTGATTTTTAAGGCGCCGATCAACAAATGTAGGACCAACTGCTGCAGCGTTGCATTTCTGTAGCTGATTCAACGCGATATGCAGGCTGGCAACAAAGTTGACTTCGGGGTTGCTGTCTTGATCCAGTAACAGAATACGCTCGTATTCGTGCTTCAGTGCGTGGGAGAGTCCGACGTTCTGCGCATTTGCCAGACCGAAATTACCCTGCAGTTCAATCAGGTCTACTGAAAAGCTGGTGCCGAAAACGGTTAGCCATTCCGATAAATTTTGATCCGAATGATTATCAATGATAAGCGTTTTGTTTACCTGGCCTTCGAGAGACAGGAGCGTTTCGGCCAACTCGTCCAGGTTGGGGTTGAAGGTGACAATCACGCATAAGGTGTCAGGAAAGCGCTGGGTCGGGAGAGCTGATTTTTCCATGTCGGCGCCTAAAGCTTTTTGAACAGGACAGTAAGCGCTAATGCTGTATTCCCAATGAGACTTTGCCGATGTGCGCCTGAGCGAATTAGACAGTAAATACGACGGATAACCCATCCGGTTCTGGCTTTATCAAACCAGTCGAGGGCTGTGCTGTTCTCATCTTTCAGCAGTAGGCGTGCGTCCTGAAGCGTTGCAATGTTTGATTCATTCCATCGGCGAAAATCCCCGCCCAACATCTTTTTAAAACGCCTGAACATGTTGTTCAAGCTGGCATTTGCGCCGATCAGATTTTTAGCGTGCTGCCGATAGTCGATTAGCGGGTCGGGGCTAAAATGAATCTGTCCGCCACAGCCGGTGATCAGTAAGTAACACCACCAGTCATGGGCAATAAGTGGATGCTGGTAAGCCGTGTTGCTGAGCAGTTGCCGCGCCCTGCCATTAAACAGCATGGTGTTCCCGCCAGCGATATTTTGCACCAGCGCGTTCGCAAAGGATGGCGGGGTTGTAAAGTTGGCGGAGTAACCCACGACGTCGCCAGTGGCATCGACAAGGCGGCTTCGGGAGCAGAACAGGGCAGGCCGCCCATCAGCATTTTCCTGCAGGCAATTGATGCCGCGCTCTAGTCGCTCGGGATGCCATACGTCGTCTTGGTCACAGAAAGCGAAATAATCGGCATCGATCATTCTGTTTTGTAACAGAGATAAAAAGTTGCTGACGAAGCCTTGGCCTGGCCCTCGCAAAATAACCAATTTGCGCTCCCCTAGATTTCGCTGCGCATCACTGAGAATTTTTAGCGTGCCGTCGTGGGAACCGTCATCTGACGCATATATAACCCAATTTGTATGTGACTGGCTGATCAGTGAGGAGATTTGAGCTGCGAGAAACGCTTCGCCGTTGTAGGTCGCGAGGAGGATGGCAACCAGGGGGGCGTTTCCATGGGGGCCTTGTGCTGGATCATTGGAAGAAAAATCTTGCAACTTTAATCCTCTTGCTTTGACTCTTTACATCCTACGATGTTGCAAGGTGGGATGCTCACTTTAAATAGGGGCGCGTATTGAGCGGAAGGCGCCCGTATTTCGCAGTTCGTGTCCACATGATATGAGGTCCTTAGCCATAAGTCACCTTTGTGAACAGTTACCCCCGGGCAGCGGAAGCCGCCGCGACCGGGAGCGAGATAATTTCGTAATTAGCGGTTCTGGCCCAAGGCCAGGCTTTTCAGGGAGAATGTCGGGCATCCTGCTGGTGTGACGATATCGAATCTGACTTCATCAATAAGCTGGTCCGCGGGCCAACCTTTGGCGGATGAAATATCGAGTGACGTTACACCCTGGCTTACCGCAAACGTCGCGCTGTCCGCCTCGTTGAAACCTTTATTTTTCGTCGACCAGAATATCTGGATCGGAAATTTCGTGTCGGCAGTATTTTTGCACGTCAGCTCGAAAGTCAGCTGCTTGGCGTCTGAACCGAGCAAAGGTTTGGAGGGCTTGAAAACGATATAGGGGTCTATTCCGGTGATCTGGTACGTGTCAGCGTCCGAAGTGGCCACGACGTCGTTCTGATGGCTTACCTGGCCTTCTGCCAGCGGGGTGAGTGCATCGCGAGAACGGGAGATCACGAACTGAGGAGGAGGTGCCAGGAAGAGGCCCATTCTCGTAACCCGCTCCACTGCAGAAAAGATCACATAGTCGGGTTTGAAGGTTGCGATCAGTTCGGCTACTTGGTTGGGGTCTACCTGATCGTAATGAATTTGCAGACTTTGGGAAAACGTTGCCGCCATGAACGGTGAAAGGGATATGCCGAATGAATCTCGTAGCCATAGTACTTTCCGGTCGTTCAAGGCGCCTTTGGAAACAACCAGCAGTGGTTTTTGCGGCGCCTCAAGCTCTGGGTTCGGGCCTGAGCTCAGCAGCTTCCCCGTCTGGTAATCGTATTGGTCGACTGTTAGCTGAGGCGAGGAGGCGAATCTCAATGCCACTTGAGTGTCATTGGTTGAACCCTGGATTCGTTGAAAGCGCGACAGGTCTCCGCCTGGGCGTACTGATACGTTTTTCACTTCTCCCAGCTCAGGGGATGGCCAGCGAAGGTCGGGCTCGACACGGTTCAAATTTTGCTCCAGTGCCTGGAACGCCACCCATGCACCAAGGCTATTCCAATGGGTGTCTGTCTTGAAGTACAGAGGTTGAGCAGACGCGTTCTTTGCGGCGAGCATCGGGGTAAACGTATCGACATACAGTTGGGCGGGCGCGAGGTGGATAAACTCACGGCTCACCTGATTAGCGGCGTGGGCCGCCCAGCTTGGCAAATACTCAGGGTAAATGGAGTCTTTGTCGGGACCGATAAGTACCCGATATTGCTTTACCCCATGGTGCTTAAACCACGCTTCCCAAGCGACCTCGTTCGCGACGATCTGCTGCACCAACGGGGTGGTGCTGGGCGTGACGCCGTTTCGTTTTATCGAAATCGATTGAGCGTGATCATCCCCCAGGAAAAACCATCCCTGCTTGCCGAGAATGACTTGCCCTGGATTAATGGAAATACCCAATACGCTGTACAGTTTTCCGAGTACCGGTAGCGCAAAGTCGACATTATAGAGGAAGGACTTGTTCCACCATTTTGTCTTGCTGTTCGCAAGGGTATCCAGTCTGGTGCTGAGGTTGAAAGCAGGAGCGATCAGTAACGTGACCAACGCAAACAAGAAGAATGCTGATATTTTCTTTTTCATCTGCAAGGCACTCAAAAATTGAAATACAGGAATACAGTGCTGGTGGATTTCAGTGTTGCGTACATCGCAATGCTGAAGAGCAATGACATTCCCAACACTTTTTTCCAGCCAAATGCGCCTTGAGTGGTCAGTTCGAACGAGTTTCTTTGCGCGCTGATAAGGAAGCCCATGATAATCATGAAGAAACACAGCGCGTTGACTGCCATGCCCTCGGGCAAAACGCTCAGGAGATGGTCGGAAAGCACGCCGCCCCAGGCCAGTTCGGCAGTGGGGATGGCTGGAATGGGCACGGCAGCCGCAGATTTGAGGTTGAACATGCTGTGCAGAATATGGGTTGCATCGCTCATGGACGTTGCGCGGAAGAACACCCAGGTGATGTTCACAAACAGGAAGGTCACTGTCCAGGCAACCACCTTCGGCATGTTCATGCCTAGCTGTTTCCACGCTCGGTGGATAATCAGCGCGCCCCCATGAAGGGCTCCCCATACCACGAACATCCAGCTGGCACCGTGCCACAACCCACCGAGGACGAACGTGAGCATCAGGTTCACATACACTCTGACGGGCGAACAGCGATTCCCGCCTAGCGGGATATACAAGTAATCTCGCAGGTAACGGCTCAGCGTCATATGCCAGCGCCGCCAGAAATCCTGAATGTCGAGTGCTTTGTACGGAGAGTTAAAGTTTAGCGGCAACCAGATGTTGAACAGCAACGCGGCGCCAATCGCCATGTCGCAGTAGCCGCTAAAGTCGAAGTAAAGTTGGAAGGTGTAAGACAGGCTGGTCGCCCAAGCGCTGAAAAAGTCATGTGGAACACCGTGTGCAAAGCCGGCGTCAGCCCAGATTGCGAAGGTATCCGCCAAGATGACTTTCTTGAACAGCCCAATGCTGAAAATAAACAGCCCCAACAGAATATTCTTGTGCCGAATGAACAGCGTCCAGCGTGACTTGAATTGCGACATCATCTCTTTGTGGTGAAGGATGGGGCCTGCAATCAAATGCGGAAAAAACGTGACGAAAAGTGCGTAGTTTACAAGGTCGTACTCTTTTGCTTCCCCACGGTAGCTGTCCACCAGAAACGCAATCTGGGTAAAGGTATAAAAGCTGATCCCCAAGGGCAGTATTATCTGTTGCAGGCCAATGGATGAGCCGGTCAAGCCGTTAAAGTTGTCTATCAGGAAATTCGCGTACTTGAAGTAGGCGAGCAGCGCGAGGTTGATAGCAATGCCCAGTGCCAATACGATTTTTTTTGAGGACGGTTTCAGCAGGTTCGTCGAATGAGGTGAAACCCATCGCCCCATCAGGTAGTTGAAACCAATCGATCCTAGCAACAGGGGTAGGTAGGCAACGCTCCAGTATGCATAGAAGTAAAGGCTGGCTGCGACCAACCATAGTTTTCCCGCCGTGATCCAGCGCCGCCTGTTCAATGAAAAATAAATCAGGAATACAATGGGTAAATAAACCAGAATGAACGCGGACGAACTAAAAATCATGAACACACCTAAGGATGGGATGATCCAGTTTTTGTTGAGGTGGCGACGGCTGCTAGGCTACCCGCATAAACGGGTTGAACGGTGATTGGAGGGCGGTATTTCAGGGGGGTATAGTTTGGCTTGAGTGATCACGCTTCAGCTCTATTCTTGTGTGGTCAGGTGACGACCTGCTTGCCTGAAGAGACTCCTTGAGACGCCGGGTGACTTGGCGCATTTCGGTGCTATCCCTTCCCGAAACGGTCGATACAATTGTTGTGCTGGCTCTGTGTATTCCGTAACGGCGAAGATACCATAGGCAATGGTTCTCCGGGAGTCTTCTCGCGTCTGCATCAATGCCGGTCATGACCTCACGCCGAGGCTGACGTTTTTTTCATCTGGTACCTGTGTCTGTGGAATCCGCGGGCGCTTGCAGGGTCGGATTTTATCCGAATGTGACAAGATTAATGTTTTCAACGAGGGGCGGGCTCATGGCAGTATTGAGCCACCCGCCTTGCGCTCTCCAGCCGGCACGCGGGAGGCAAGCGGTATCGAGATTTCCGAGGATGTAAAGATGGTGTCGTTTTGGTTGTTTGCAGTGGCTTTACTTTCCTTTGCCCTTACCGGTTGGCTACGTCGATATGCGATCGCCAAAGCACTGATGGATCTGCCCAACAGCCGCAGTTCGCACACTACTCCTACCCCGCGCGGCGGCGGAGTGGCCATTGTCTGCTCTTTCCTCGTTGGAATGGGGTGGCTTTACGGCAGTAACTTGGTCGATGGTGCAACATTCGCCGCGGTGCTTGGCAGTGGTCTATTGATAGCTATCGTAGGCTTCATGGATGATCGTGGGCATATTCCCGCCCGTTGGCGATTGCTTGGCCATTTCTGTGCCGCTGCTTGGGCAATCTATTCGCTTGGAGGCTTTCCGCCGGTCATCCTGGCGGGTGTTGAAGTTAGTTTAGGTTGGGTGGGAAGTGCCTGTGCAATCATTTATTTGATGTGGCTATTGAATCTTTATAATTTTATGGACGGTATAGACGGAATAGCGACAGTGGAGGCCATGTGCGCCTGCTTCGGAATGTGTGCTCTTTATTGGATATCCGGTCATGCGCAGCTTATGTGGGCACCCTTGTTTCTTGGCGGGGCGGCGACCGGCTTCCTGATCTGGAATTTTCCTCCTGCCAAGATTTTCATGGGGGATGCGGGCAGCGGTTTCCTTGGGATCATTCTCGGCATCCTTTCGTTACAAGCTGCTCATGTCGATTCCCGGTTGTTGTGGGCATGGCTCATTCTTCTGGGCGTATTTATCGTCGATGCAACTTATACCTTGTTTCGACGCCTGATTCGCGGAGACAAGGTCTACGAAGCTCACCGAAGCCATGCGTACCAATTTGCTTCTCGGCTCCATGGGGGGCATTTCCCGGTCACTATGGCCGTTTTGGTGGTGAACCTTTTCTGGCTCTTGCCCCTCGCTTGGCTGGTGGCATGCCAGCGGCTGGACGGGGTGCTGGCAACATGTATCGCCTATGTTCCACTTACAGTAATGGCCATTAGATATCATGCGGGAGAGCTAGAGGTTGTACAGCCTAAAACGCACGACTAGTACCTGTTTTTGGATTACCCTTGTGCGATGGAAGCGCCCGGCCCTTGCGCTTTTCGCAATGGTCAAACCAATTGGTTGAGGTTTATGGATAAGACACGTGCCTTTTTGTTGGGCTTGCCTAGAAAGCAGAAGCGCCTGATTCAGGTTGTCATGGACGTTGTCTTGGTCTGGGCCGCGTTGTGGATGGCCTTTATCGTCCGGCTCGGCATAGACGACATGTATAACCCTTTCAAGGTTCACGCCTGGTTGTTTGCATGTGCGCCGGCTGTTGCCATACCCCTGTTTATTCGTTTCGGCATGTATCGCGCAGTCATGCGCTATTTTGGTAATGACGCCTTGATTGCAATTATCAAGGCGGTCAGCCTGTCGTCACTCATCCTGGCGGTTATAGTTTATTGGTACAGTAATCATCAAGCCGTTGTTCCTCGATCCATTGTGTTCAATTACTGGTGGCTTAGCCTTGTCATTATTGGCGGGCTGCGGTTGGGCATGCGCCAGTATTTCATGGGCAACTGGTTAAGCGGCGCCCATGCTTCCATGTCATTCAACCGGGACGATGGCCTGACTAAAGTCGCGGTCTACGGCGCAGGTGTTGCGGGTAACCAATTGGTTGCCGCATTGCGGATGGGGCGTGTAATGCGCCCCGTGGCTTTCATTGATGATGATGCCAGTATTACCGACCGTGTAATCGCTGGCCTCCAGGTGTTCAAGCCTGGCAGGATCCAGCACATGATCGATGTAACGGGGGCTCAGGAAATATTGCTGGCATTGCCTTCGACCACAAGAGCGCGTCGAAGGGAAATTCTCGGTTTTCTGGAGGGTTTTCCCCTGCACATCAGAAGTGTTCCGAGTTTTACCGATCTGGCCAGCGGCCGCGTCAAGGTTGATGATATTCAAGAAGTCGATATTGCTGACCTCTTGGGTCGTGACGCTGTACCGGCCCAAGATGATTTGCTGGAACATTGCATCAATGGGCAGGCCGTGATGGTCACCGGCGCTGGGGGGTCGATTGGCTCCGAGCTGTGCCGTCAGATTGTCGCCCTGCGGCCGACACTCCTGGTGCTATTCGAGCACAGCGAATTCAACCTGTACAACATCATGACCGAGCTCGACCAGCGCCTGGCTCGCGAGTCTCTCCGTGTTGAGCTGTTGCCTATCCTGGGTTCAGTACGGCATCCGCACAAACTCCTGGACGTCATGAAAACCTGGAGCATCAACACGGTCTACCATGCGGCAGCCTACAAGCATGTGCCAATGGTTGAGCACAATGTCGCCGAAGGTGTGTTGAACAATGTAATCGGTACGTTGAATACCGCCCAGGCGGCACTGCAGGCGGGTGTCGCAAATTTCGTGCTGATTTCCACTGACAAGGCGGTAAGGCCGACCAACGTCATGGGCAGTACCAAACGGCTCGCCGAAATGACGCTGCAGGCGTTGAGCCGGGAAGTGGCGCCCGTTTTGTATGGCGACCCAGCCAATGTCGCTCGCGTCAATAAAACGCGTTTCACCATGGTACGGTTTGGCAATGTGCTCGGATCCTCCGGGTCTGTGATCCCGCTGTTTCACAAGCAGATAAAATCGGGCGGGCCGCTGACGGTGACTCATCCGAAAATCACACGCTACTTCATGACCATCCCCGAAGCAGCTCAGTTGGTCATTCAGGCAGGTTCGATGGGGCAGGGCGGCGACGTCTTCGTGCTGGACATGGGAGAGCCAGTACGTATCGCCGAGCTCGCAGAGCGCATGATCCATTTGTCAGGATTAAGCATTCGATCAGAAAAAAATCCCCAGGGGGACATAGCCATCGAGTTCACGGGGTTGCGCCCCGGGGAAAAGCTTTACGAAGAGTTGCTGATTGGCGACAACGTGGTCATGACGCGCCACCCAATGATCATGAGCGCTCACGAAGATTTCCTGCATTGGGATGTGCTCAAGGAAAGGTTCGTGGAACTACTGGCTGCAGTCCATGCTGACGATTACGGCAAGGTCCGGCAATTATTGCGAGAGACGGTCAGCGGTTACGCTCCAGATGGCGAAATCGTGGATCTGATCTACCAGCAGAAACGTTCCGAACCGTAGGCGTCGAGGGCGAGGGTATGCGCCATCTTTACCGAATTGAACGAACAGCAGGCGTGTAGAGGAAACATCCCCTAACCAAGCCACACTCGCCCTTTCAGCATGGTGAACTAGCTTCTAAAGGCGGCTCAGGAAAGCCGCCTCTAGAACCCACTGATGTCAAGGAGCCTCACCCATGCGCAACTTCTCCCTCTCGGCCCTGCTGGCCACCCTGCTGTTCACCCTCTCCGTCGCCGCCACCGCCGCCCCAGCCACGCCCGAAGCAGCCCCGGCGCCGGCGGCGATGATGCAGACCTCCACGGTCAACCTCAACAAGGCCGACGCCGACACCATTCAGCGTGAACTGGCCGGCATCGGCATGGCCAAGGCCCAGGCGATCGTGGCGCATCGTGATGCCAACGGTGTCTTCACTTCGGTGGACGAGTTGCTGGAGGTGAAAGGGATCGGCAAGTCGCTGCTGGACAAGAACCGTGACCGCCTGACGGTGGAGTAAAGCCTGCAATCGGGCTGTGCTGGCGCCCTTTGTGGGCGGCCAGTTCAGCCTGGCGTCAACGGGTGACTTCAATGCTGCCGTCGTTGTGTTGCCGAATCAGGGTGTAGGGCAGCAGCACGGTGTCGGTAATGGCGGAAAGCCCCATGTCGAAGACCATGATGATAGGCGGGGAGCTGCTGTAGTTTTTCTCATCCTCGGGCGGTGCGTGCAACATGCAGAAGTCGAACATCAGCCCGCTGTATACCCTGGGTACAGCCCCGCAGTAGGAATTGCCCTCGGCCAGGTATTTGCTGGTGACGCTGTCGTCACGCACCACGGTGATGAAGCTTCCACACCCGCTCAGCAGCAGGGCCACACAACCAATGATCAACGATTTCACGACTGATTCCTTGTAATTGCCAGGCGCCTGTAGGGCGCCGAGCCTGCGACCCTAGGTCCTTGGGGCTGGCCAGGCTACCCGACACGGGGGCGAAAAACTGTATCAAGCTTTCTCCTGGCGCCGGTTTGCGGGTGATGATTTAGGTCGACGAGGTGCGTGCATATTTTATATTGCGACTGTAATGTGATGCGCATGGTATGTCGGTCGTCATTTAATGGGGCTGGCACGGTTTGGTGATGTGCCAGGTTAAGTGCAGCGCCTATGACGCGGCCTTGGGGCCGCTGCTACGGGTTTGGATTTCAGTTGGGAGGTGTCATGAACAACCGCAGAATCGTGATTACTGGCATGGGCGTGGTCTCGCCACTCGGCACCGGGGTTGAGACCGTATGGGGCCGCTTGCTCGCAGGCCAGTCGGGCTTGCGTGAGCTGCCAGAAGCGGTGGTCGGCGACTTGCCGGCGCGGGTAGGGGGTGTGGTGCCAACCCTGGATGAAGACCCCCACGGCGGTTTCGACCCCGACATGGCCGCAGCGCCCAAGGAACAGAAGAAGATGGACCGCTTCATTCTCTTTGCCCTGGCCGCCGCCCGCGAGGCGTTGGCCCAGGCCGGCTGGGCGCCTGCTGACGAGGTGGCGCGGCAACGCACAGCCACGGTGATCGGCTCGGGCATTGGCGGCTTTGGCACTATCGTCGATGCGGTGCGTACTACGGATAGCCGTGGGCCGCGCAAGTTGTCGCCATTTACCATTCCGGCGTTCCTGGTCAACCTGGCGGCGGGGCAGGTGTCGATCCAGCATGGGTTCAAGGGCCCGCTGGGCGCGCCGGTGACGGCGTGTGCGGCAGGTGTGCAGGCGATTGGTGATGCGGCGCGGTTGATTCGCGCGGGTGAGGCGGACATTGCCGTGTGCGGTGGTGCCGAAGCGGCCATTGACCGGGTCAGCCTGGGTGGCTTTGCGGCAGCACGGGCGTTGTCTGGTGGCTTCAATGCGACACCTGCTCGTGCGTCGCGGCCGTTTGACCGTGACCGTGACGGTTTCGTGATGGGTGAGGGCGCGGGCATTCTGGTGATCGAGTCGCTGGAACATGCCTTGGCCCGGGGTGCCACGCCGCTGGCCGAGCTGGTGGGCTACGGCACCAGCGCCGATGCCTATCACCTCACGGCCGGGCCGGAGGATGGCAGCGGCGCCCGGCGAGCCATGGAGCAGGCGCTGGCTCAGGGCGGCATCAGCCCCGTCCAGGTCCAGCACCTGAACGCCCATGCCACCTCAACGCCCGTAGGCGACAAGGGCGAGCTGGCGGCGATTCGTTCGCTGTTCGGGGCAGGCCAGGGGCCGGCGATTACCTCGACCAAGTCCGCCACCGGTCACTCGCTGGGCGCGGCGGGTGGTATCGAGGCGATCTTCACGGTGCTGGCGTTACGTGACCAGGTTGCCCCGGCCACCTTGAACCTGGAACACCCGGACGAATTGGCCGAGGGGCTGGATCTGGTGCGCGGGGAGCCGCGGGCCATGGCCATTGAGTATGCGCTGTCGAATGGGTTCGGCTTTGGTGGGGTGAACGCCAGTGTGCTGCTGAAACGCTGGGGTGAGGTGGCTTAACCCGCCACATCCGCCTGCAACTTGAGCGCCTTGCGCGCCGTGTCGAGGATACGCAGCGACAGCTCCGGGTCCTGGACACTGCGCGACAGCATCAGCGCGCCCACCAGGGTCGACAGCATCACCACCGCCTGCTCGTCGGCATCGGCAGCATTCAAGGTGGCGGCGATGCGCGCCAGGCGGTCTTCCACGCCGCTGTCCGTGGTGGCGCTGGGCTGGCCGCGCTGGCCCAGCTCGGCGGCCATGGTCGGCAGCGGGCAGCCTTTTTCCGGGCTGTCGCGGTGGCTGGGGCTCAGGTAGGTGTCGATGAAACTGTGCAGCGGCTTGGCTTTGGCGAAGGCCTTTTCGCACACCTCGGTCAGCTCTTCGGTGGCAGCGCGCAGGGCGGTTTCCACCAGCTCATCCTTGGACTTGAAGTGCGCATAAAAACCGCCATGGGTCAGGCCCAGCGCCTTCATCAGCGGCTGCAGGCCGGTGGCGCCGATGCCGTCGCGGCGAAAGCGCGCCGAGGCTTCCTTGACGATACGGTCGTGGGTCTGGGCTTTGTGGTCGGCGGAGTAGCGCATGGGGATGGCCCGGTCAGAATGGGATGTTAATCATCATTCTAACAGAAACAGCCCCCCGCCGTATTGGCCATGACGCGGCCTGGCGGCCGCTGCTACCGGTTCTGCGCATCCTTGGCATCCGCCTCGGCATTGCGCTGCGCCACTTTGCGGCGCTGTTCTTCGGTGAGCTCCACCTTGCTGGCGCTGTCGCGCAACATCAGCAGGCCGCCAACAATGGAGCCGATCGCCACCACCAAAATCAACCAGGCGTACCAGGGCATGGCCACTTCTCCTTGCGGGCCGGGCTCGCCGCCCGGGTGGCGGCGAATACAGGCTTGTACTCCATTGGAGCCAAGCGCCCGGCAGTGGTTCCATTATAGGGCGTTGGCTACAGGCCCGTGAGCATCGCGTCTGCCGGGGCGCTGGCACGGGCGGCGCCGGTGAGCAGGAAGTAGATGAAGCCCGCCAGCATGAAGCCCAGGAATATCAGGCCGATCAGGGTGTTGAACCAGGCCATGGCCACCAGGCACACCACCGCCAGCACCAGGGCGATGCCCGGCACGATGGGGTAGCCGGGGGCGCGGAAGCTGCGGGGCAGGTTGGGCTCGCTGCGGCGCAGCTTGAACAGGCTGAGCATGCTCATGATGTACATGACGATGGCGCCGAACACGGCCATGGTGATCATGGCGGCGGTCAGGCTCATGCCGCCCAGGTTGATCAGGCCGTCGCTGTAGATGGCAGCGATGCCCACAACGCCGCCGGCGATGATGGCCCGGTGCGGCGTTTGAAAGCGCGACAGCTTGGCCAACCCCTTGGGCAGGTAGCCTGCGCGGGCCAGCGCGAAGCATTGGCGCGAGTAGCCGAGGATGATGCCGTGGAAGCTGGCGACCAGCCCGAACAGGCCGATCCACACCAGCATGTGCAGCCAGCCGGAGCCTTCGCCCACCACGGTTTTCATGGCCTGGGGCAGGGGGTCGTTGATGTTGGCCAGTGCGCGCCAGTCGCCCACGCCGCCGGCGAATACCATCACGCCCAAGGCCAGCACCACCAGGGTGAGGATGCCGCTGATGTAGGCTTTGGGGATGGTGCGCCGCGGATCTTTTGCTTCCTCGGCGGCCATGGCGGCGCCCTCGATGGCCAGGAAGAACCAGATGGCGAACGGGATGGCGGCGAACATGCCACTCACCGCGCCCAGGCTGAAGGTGCTGTCCCCGGCCCAGCCGTTTGCGACGAAGTTGCTGACACTGAAGCCCGGCGCCACCACGCCCATGAACACCAGCAGTTCGATCACCGCCAGGATGCACACCACCAGCTCGAAGGTGGCAGCCAGTTGCACGCCGAGAATGTTCAGCACCATGAACACGATGTAGGCGCCGAGTGCGGCGTGGCGCGGGTCCAGGGCCGGCCATTGCACATTGAGGTAGGCGCCGATGGCCAGCGCGATGGCGGGCGGGGCGAAGACGAATTCGATCAGCGTGGCCAGGCCGGCGATCAGCCCGCCTTTTTCCCCAAAGGCACGGCGGCTGTAGGCAAAGGGCCCGCCGGCGTGGGGAATGGCGGTGGTCAGTTCAGTGAAACTGAAGATGAAGCAGGTGTAGAGGGTGGCCACCATCAGCGAGGTCACCAGGAACCCCAGGGTGCCGGCCACGCCCCAGCCATAGCTCCAGCCGAAATACTCGCCGGAAATCACCAGCCCTACCGCGATGCCCCACAGGTGCAGCGTGCCCAAGGTGGGCTTGAGTTGCGTTGTCATGACGGCTCCCTCGTGTGGATTGGAACGTTCGTGCTGTTTTGCGTGCAGCGGCCGTGCCAGCCAAGGGAAAGGGGTCGCAATGGTGGGATTGGTGTCGCAGGTGGGGATGTGTGGGCTAGGCTGTGGGCAGGCAGTGCCTGTTTGTGGGGCGCAACTGCCCCTAAAATCCGCTACAATGCGCGCCGATTTCGACTTGCCCCCCTGAGAGCCCGCCCATGTCCGCTTGCCAGACTCCTATCATCGTCGCCCTGGATTTCCCCACCCGCGACGCCGCCCTGAAACTGGCTGACCAGCTGGACCCCAAGCTGTGCCGCGTGAAGGTCGGCAAGGAGCTGTTCACCAGCAGTGCATCGGGCATCGTCGAGACCCTGAACGACAAGGGCTTCGAGGTGTTCCTGGACCTGAAATTCCACGACATCCCCAACACCACCGCCATGGCGGTGAAGGCGGCGGCGGAAATGGGCGTGTGGATGGTGAACGTGCACTGCTCTGGCGGCCTGCGCATGATGGCGGCCTGCCGCGACGTGCTTGACCAGCGCAGCGGCCCCAAGCCGCTGCTGATCGGCGTGACCGTGCTGACCAGCATGGAACGTGAAGACCTGGCCGCCATTGGCCTGGACATCGAGCCGCAAGAGCAGGTGCTGCGCCTGGCCGCGCTGGCCGAGAAAGCCGGCATGGACGGCCTGGTGTGCTCGGCCCTGGAAGCCCAGGCCCTGAAGGCGGCACACCCGTCGCTGCAACTGGTGACCCCGGGCATTCGCCCCGCCGGCAGCGCCCAGGACGACCAGCGCCGCATCCTCACCCCGCGCCAGGCGCTGGACGCAGGTTCGGACTACCTGGTGATCGGCCGCCCGATCAGCCAGGCGAAAGACCCGGCGCAAGCGCTGGCTGACGTTGTGGCACAAATCAACGCCTGATCTCCCGACCTGGCCTGGAACAGTCTTCTGTGGGAGTGGGCTCTGCCCACGAAAAGGCCACCGCGTGGCGTCAGATATCACGCAGTGGTCTTTCGCGGGTAGAACCCGCTCCCACAGGGCCGCGGCCTGGCAGCTGCTACAGGGCTAGACTTTCAACACCAGCTTGCCGAAATTCTCCCCGCTGAACAGCTTCTGCAGGGTCTCGGGGAATGTCTCCAGCCCCTCTACCACGTGCTCCTTGCTCTTGAGCTGCCCCTTGGCCAGCCAGCCGGCAATCTCCTGCCCGGCCGCGGCGAACTTGGCCGCGTGGTCCATCACCACGAAACCTTCCATGCGTGCACGGTTCACCAGCAGTGACAGGTAATTGGCCGGGCCTTTTACGCCGGTCTTGCTGTTGTACTGGCTGATGGCGCCGCAAATCACCACCCGCGCATGCGGCGCCAGGCGGCTGAGCACGGCGTCCAGAATGTCACCACCGACGTTGTCGAAGAACACGTCCACGCCCTTGGGGCATTCGCGCTTGAGCCCGGCGGCGACGTCTTCGGCCTTGTAGTCGATGGCGCCGTCAAAGCCCAGCTCATCGATCAGCGACTGGCATTTGTCCTTGCCGCCGGCGATGCCGATCACCCGGCAGCCCTTTATCTTGGCGATCTGCCCGGCCACGCTGCCCACCGCACCCGCAGCACCGGAGATCACCACGGTGTCGCCGGCTTTTGGCGCGCCGGTTTCCAGCAGGGCGAAGTAGGCGGTCATGCCGGTCATGCCCAACGCCGACAGGTACAGCGGCAGCGGCGCAACCTTGGGGTCCACCTTGTAGAAGCCCTTGGGCTCGCCCTGGAAGAAGTCCTGTACGCCCAGCGCCCCGTTGACATGGTCGCCCACGGCGAATGCCGGGTTGTTGGAGGCCACCACCTGGCCTACGCCGAGGGCGCGCATCACCTCGCCCAGGCCCACCGGCGGGATGTAGGACTTGCCTTCGTTCATCCAGCCGCGCATGGCCGGGTCCAGCGACAGGTAGAGGTTTTTCACGCGGACCTGGCCCGCGCCCAGTTCGGGCAGCGGGACGGTCTGGAAAGTGAAGTCTTCGCGGCTGGCGGCACCGGTGGGGCGGCGAGCCAGCAGGAATTGGCGGTTGGCGTCGGTCATGGCAGGTTCTTCCAAATGGGCACGGTGGACTGTTGATAGGCCGCGTGGGCGCCGCTTGCAAGGGCAACCGCTGCGCCGAATACGGCGAAATACAGGGCGCCAATAGTGCTGCGTTGGGCGTGGGCGCCTTGGCTAGACTGCGCCCATCACATCCATTTCGCAGAGGTTCGACCATGGGCATGGCATTTTCCGGACAAGTGGCGCTGGTGACCGGCGCGGCGGCAGGCATCGGCCGCGCGACCGCGCAGGCGTTCGCCGCCGAGGGCCTGAAAGTAGTGGTGGTGGACCTCGACGCCGCCGGTGGCGAAGGCACCGTGGCGCTGATTCGCGAGGCTGGCGGCGAAGCGCAGTTCCTGCGTTGCGACGTGACCGTGGAGGCCCAGGTGCGCGCCATGACCGAACAGGCCGTGGCCACTTGGGGCCGCCTGGACTACGCCTTCAACAACGCCGGCATTGAAATCGAGAACAGCCGCCTGGCCGAAGGCACCGAGGCGCAGTTCGACGCCATCATGGGCGTCAACGTCAAGGGCGTGTGGCTGTGCATGAAGTACCAGCTGCCGGTGATGCTGGCCCAGGGCGGCGGCGCCATCGTCAACACCGCCTCGGTGGCGGGCGTGGGCGCGGCGCCGAAGATGAGTATCTACGCGGCGTCCAAGCACGCGGTCATCGGCCTGACCCAGTCGGCCGCCATCGAATACGCGAAAAAACACATCCGCGTGAACGCCGTGTGCCCGGCGGTGATCGACACCGACATGTTCCGCCGCGCCCACGAAGCCGACCCGCGCAAGGCCGAGTACGCCGCCGCCATGCACCCGGTAGGGCGCGTGGGCCGGGTGGAGGAGGTCGCCAGCGCGGTGTTGTACCTGTGCAGCGACGGCGCAGCGTTTACCACAGGGCATTCGCTGCTGGTGGACGGGGGTGCCACGGCTATTTGATGGACAGGCAAAACGCCCTCCACCTTGCTGAAAACGACACCTTCATAGCTTTTTGCCATTATTCCGACGCCAGGATCTTGTGCCTGCCCCCGTGCCATTGCCACTCTCCGTGTATTGACTCTGGGAGCGCGCGCAATGACATCGGCCAGCAGTGGACGTTTTGCCAACCTGGGCATGGCCCGCAAGCTGGGCCTGGGCTTTGCCCTGGTGCTGGCGCTGACGGCACTGGTGGCGGCCATCGGCGTGTGGTCGCTGGCCAGCATCAGCCACCGTTTCGACGGCTTGAAGCAGATGTCGGCACTCAACAGCGGCCTTTTGCGCGTGCGTTTGCAGGAGCAGGAATTTGCCCTGCACACCGACCCCAAGACCGCCGATGCCCTGCGCAAAAGCGTGGAGGCGCTGGCTGCCAGCGCTGGCAATGTAGAAGGCGTGCAGCCGGCGCTGGCTGCGTACCGCCAGGCGTTCGACCAGTTCGTGGAGATCAGCCAGGCCAAGGACCTGGCGCTGGACATGGCCAGTTGGTCGGTGTCCACGGTTGCCAATAACCTTGATGTGTTGCAGGCCGGGCTGTCGGACGATGGCACCTACGCGCTCAAGGATTCCAAGGGCGAGAAGGGCAGCGAATTCATCACCCAGGCCAACGAGGTGGCGCAGGTGGCGCGGCTGATGCTGCAGGCCATGGACGCCGCGCGGGTGCGCCTGGACCAGAGCCGCAAGGGCGTGGACGACGACAGCGGCAGCGGCCGGATCGAGCAGGCCGCCGATGCACTCAAGCAGGCCAACGCGCTGAAAACCGAGGTGCAGGACGCGGGCTACCAGACGGTGTTGAACGAGGTCAGCGACCATATCGCCAGCTTCAGCGACAAGCTGGGTGAGTACACCGACCTGCTGGCCAGGGAAAAACAGGTGTACGCGCAGCTCAAGGCCCGCGCCGATGAAGTGGTGAGCCGTGTCGACCAGGCCGCCGCCGCCCAGGACCAGGCCATGCAGGCTGAATTGAAACAGAACACTTTGCTGATCATTGGCTCATCGCTGGTGGCGCTGCTGGTAGGCGTGTTGGCCGCGTGGCTGATCACCCGGCTGATTGTGCGGCCGTTGCGCCGGGTGATCAGCCGTGCCCAGCAGATTGCCAGTGGAGATTTGAGCGGCAGCATCGAGGTGGACCGGCGCGACGAGATCGGCCAGTTGCTGGCAGCGATGCAGCAGATGGGCGCCGGCCTGAGCAGCATTGTCAGCGGCTTGCAGGCGGGTATCGAGCAGTTGTCCAGTTCGGCCCATTCGCTGTCGGCAGTCACCGAGCAGACCAACCTGGAAGTCAGCAGCCAGCAGCAGGAAACCGAGCAGGTGGCCACTGCCATGAACCAGATGACCGCCACCGTGCACGACGTGGCGCGCAACGCCGAGCAGGCGGCGCTGGCTGCGCAGTCGGCGGATACCCGAGTGGACAACGGCCAGCAGGTGGTACGCCAGAGCATGCAGCGCATCGAGCAACTGGCCGGCGCGGCAGACTCCGCCAGCCACAGCATCGAGCACC
This sequence comes from Pseudomonas sp. JC1203, assembly GCF_056175065.1. Lineage (NCBI taxonomy): Bacteria > Pseudomonadati > Pseudomonadota > Gammaproteobacteria > Pseudomonadales > Pseudomonadaceae > Pseudomonas > Pseudomonas sp. JC1203. The sequence continues at coordinate 146,524 of NZ_JBWCAM010000012.1, read as the reverse complement.
TGAGCAACGAGATTCAGAGCATCGGTACCGTGGTGGCGGTGATCAAGAGCGTGGCCGAGCAGACCAACCTGCTGGCGCTGAATGCGGCCATCGAGGCAGCGCGGGCCGGCGAGCAGGGGCGCGGTTTTGCGGTAGTGGCGGATGAAGTGCGGGCCCTGGCCCAGCGCACCCAGCAATCCACCGCCGAGATCGAGCGGCTGGTCAGCACCCTGCGCGCCAGCGCTGCGGCGTCGGTGGCGCAGATCCAGGGCAGTGGCGAGTTGGTGAAGCTGGCGGTCAGCGACGCGCTGCAGACCGAGAGCGCGCTGGGCAGTATCGCCAGCGCGGTGTCACAGATCCAGCAGATGAACCAGCAGATTGCCGCGGCGGCCGAGCAGCAGAGCTCGGTGGCAGAAGAGATCAACCGCAGCGTCACCAGCATCCGCGCCAGCGCCGATCAGTCGGCGGTGGCGATGCGTGGCAACGCGGCGTCGAGCATCGAGCTGGCGCAGCTGGGCAGCGAGTTGCGCGGCATGGTCGGGCATTTTCGGCTTTGATCGCGCGGCTACTTTCGCGGGCACGGCCCGCTCCTACGCAAACGCGCAGCCTGTAGGAGCGGGCCGTGCCCGCGAAAGCAGCGACGAGATCATCAGCCCTTGCGCCAGTTCAAAATCAACAACGTCAACACCCCCGCCACGATCCCCCAGAACGCCGAACCCACCGAAAACAGCGTGAAGCCCGACGCAGTCACCATGAAGGTGATCAGCGCCGCTTCCCGCTCCTTCGGCTCGTTCATGGCAATGCTCAAACCGTTGATGATCGAACCAAACAGCGCCAGCGCGGCAATCGACAGTACCAGCTCTTTCGGCAAGGCCGCGAACAGCGCCGCCAGGGTGGCGCCGAACACGCCGGCAATGCCGTAGAAAATCCCGCACCACACCGCGGCGGTATAGCGTTTGCTCGGGTCTTCGTGGGCGTGTGGGCCGGTGCAGATGGCAGCGCTGATGGCCGCCAGGTTGATGCCGTGGGAGCCGAACGGCGCCAGCAGCAGCGAAGCAAAACCGGTGACCGAGATCAGCGGCGAGGCCGGCACCTGGTAGCCATCGGCGCGCAGCACGGCAATGCCGGGCATGTTCTGCGAGGTCATGGCCACCACGAACAACGGGATGCCGATACTGATGGTGGCGGCCAGCGAGAACGTTGGCGTGGTCCACACCGGGGTGGCCACTTCCAGGTGGAACTGGCTGAAGTCCAGCAGGCCCATGAAGCCCGACAGCAAGGTGCCCAGCACCAGCGCCGAAAGCACCGCGTAGCGCGGCGACACGCGCTTGACCAGTAGGTAGGTGAAGAACATGCCGAGCACCAGCAGGGTGCGGTGCTGGGCGGCGACGAATATTTCGCTGCCTATCTTGAACAGGATGCCGGCCAGCAGCGCCGCAGCCAGGGAGGAGGGCAGGCGCTTGACCAGCTTTTCGAAGCTGCCGGTGAGCCCGCAGATCACCACCAGCACCGCGCAGGTGATGTAGGCGCCGATGGCCTCGCTGTAGTTCACGTGGCCCAGGCTTGTGATCAGCAGCGCCGCGCCGGGGGTGGACCAGGCCACGGTGATGGGCGTGCGGTAACGCAGCGACAGGCCGATGCTGCAGACCGCCATGCCGATGGACAGCGCCCATATCCACGAGGAAATCTGCGCGGTGGTCAGCCCTGCGGCCTGGCCTGCCTGGAACATCAGCACCAGGGAGCTGGTGTAGCCGGTCATCATGGCGATGAAACCGGCGACCACGGCAGAGGGGGAAGTGTCGGCCAACGGGCGCAAATGCACGGGGGAGGCGTCGGTCATGCTGCAAATCCTTGAGCGAGGTGGTGGCAGGCCTGAAAGACTAAACCCGCCGCCTTGCACCGTTGCAGTACAGCAGCAGTAACATTTAGCCATACAGTCAAACTGTACCGGCCTTTGTGGGAGCTGGCTTGCCAGCGAGTTTTTCGGGCCGCAACAACTCGCTGGCAAGCCAGCTCCCACAAGACGCAGCCTGCGGCAGCTGCTACGGGCGGTTGGTGGTCTTGCCCAACGCCGCATTCACCGTCAGCCAGCCATCCACCGCCGCCGGCCCTGCCTCGGCGAACACCCGCTGCAGCAGCTTCACCTGTTCCTTGCGCAACGCCTCCTCAAACCGCAGCCCCTCCGCCGTCAGCCCCAGCAAGCGCTTGCGCTTGTCACTGGCGGGCGCGGTGCTGGTCACCAGCTGCATCTCGATCAGCTGGCGCAGCGGCATGTTCAGCGCCTGCTTGCTCACCCCCAGCTTTTCCAGCAGCTCGCTCACGCCGATGTCCGGGTAGCGCGCAATGAAAAACACCACCCGCTGGTGCACCCGGCTCAGGCCCCGGCGGGCGAGCATTTCGTCGGCTTTGGCGGTGAACGCCTGGTAGCCGTAGAAAAACGCTTCCATGGCGATTTGTTGGGTGGCGGTATTTTTAAGGTCAAGCATATTGACGTATCCATGCCCGTCGTCGTAATTTCGGTCAAGCAGTTTGACGTATCTTCCTACGACTTTGCCAGTGGTGGTCCCATGGCTTTCTCTGAACGTGTCACACGCCTCAAAAGTTCGTTGATTCGCGAGATCCTCGCCGCGGCGCAGCGCCCCGAAGTCATGTCGTTTGCCGGCGGTCTGCCCGCCGAGGCCATGTTGCCCGCCCTGGACTGGACGGGCCTGCCCGCCAGCCTGAGCCAATACGGCACCAGCGAAGGCGAGCCGCAGCTACGTGAGCAATTGGCCGCCGACGCGCGCGCCCTGGGCATCGACTGCCAGGCCAGCCAGGTGCTGGTGCTCAGCGGTTCGCAACAGGCGCTGGACCTGGCCGCCAAGCTGTACATCGACAAGGGCACGGAAATTGTCGTCGAGGGCCCCACCTACCTGGCCGCCCTGCAGACCTTCCAGCTGTTCGGCGCCGAATGCCTGAGCGTGCCGCTGCAGGCCGACGGGCCGGACCTGGACGCCTTGCGGGCCCACTTGCAGCACCATGCGCCGGCCTTTGCCTACCTGATCCCGACCTTCCAGAACCCCTCGGGCGTGCGCTACAGCGAAGCAGCCCGGGCTGGCGTGGCGGCGCTGCTGGACAAGTTTGCCGTGACCCTGATCGAAGACGAGCCCTACCGCGAGCTGACCTACGACGGCGGCCAGGCGCAGCCGATTGCCGGGCGCCTGCGCAACGCCAGCTGGATCTACACCGGCACGGTGTCCAAGACCCTGCTGCCCGGCGTACGGGTGGGCTACTTGATCGCCAGCCCTGACCTGTTCCCGCACCTGCTGCGGCTGAAACAGGCCGCCGACCTGCACACCAACCGCATCGGCCAGTGGCAGGCCATGCAGTGGCTGGGCACGGAAAAATACCGCCAGCACCTGGGCGAGCTGCGCAGCTTCTACCGCCAGCGTCGCGACGACATGCAGGCCGCGCTGCTGGCGCATTTCGCCGACCTGGCCGATTGGCACGTGCCCCAAGGCGGCCTATTCTTCTGGCTGACCTTGAAACAGCCGATCGATACCCGCACCTTGTTGGCCGATGCCATGGCCCAGGACGTGGCGTTCATGCCGGGGGAGCCGTTTTTCGCCGACCCCGCGGCCCACCCGGGTTGCCTGCGGTTGAATTTCAGTCATGTCGCCCCGCACCGCCTGCACGAAGGGCTGGCGCGGTTGGCCCACGTTATCCGCAAGGCTCAGGCCGCTCAGGCAGCGGCGTAAAAGGAGAGGTTAATGTACAAGGTCTACGGTGATTACCGCTCGGGCAACTGCTACAAGGTCAAGCTGATGCTGCACCTGTTGAACCTGCCGTATGAATGGGTGGACATCGACATTCTGGGCGGCGACACGCAGACGCCGGAATTCCTGGCCAAGAACCCCAACGGCAAGATCCCGGTGCTGGAGCTGGAAGACGGCACCTGCCTGTGGGAGTCCAACGCGATTCTCAATTTCCTCGCCGACGGCACCGCCTTCCTGCCCACCGAGCCACGCCTGCGCACCCAGGTGCTACAGTGGCAGTTCTTCGAGCAGTACAGCCATGAGCCGTACATTGCCGTGGCGCGGTTTATCCAGTTTTACCTGAACATGCCCGAAGACCGCCTGCAGGAGTATCAGGACTGCCAGGTGCGCGGCAAGAAGGCATTGCGGGTGATGGAGCGGCAGTTGCAGCTGACGCCGTTCCTGGTGGGGGACCAGTATTCGATCGCCGATATCGCGCTGTACGCCTACACCCATGTTGCCCATGAGGGTGGCTTTGACCTGGCCGGCTACCCGGGTATCCAGGCATGGCTCAAGCGCGTTGAATCACAACCGCGGCATGTGACCATGCTCGGTTGAAGACGCGGTCTGCGGCCGCTGCTACGGGGGGCGTAGCAGCGGCCGCAGGCCGCTTCAGGCCATCACGCGAATCGCTGCTGCAAATACGCGATGATTACCTTGGACTCATACATCCAGGTGGTCTGGCCGTTCTCTTCGATGCGCAGGCACGGCACCTTGATGCGGCCGCCCTCGGCCAGCAGCGCCTGGCGGTGCTGCTCGTCGTTCTTGGCGTCGCGCAGGGCCACCGGCACGTTGAGCTTGTGCAGGGTGCGGCGGGTCTTGACGCAGAACGGGCAGGCGTGGAACTGGTAGAGGCTCAGGCCCTTGGCCTGCTGCTCCACGTCGGCCTGGGCCTGGGCGCTGCGTTTCTGCTTGGGCCCGCGGGTCAGCAGGTCGCCAATCACGATCACCTGGCCCAGCCCCACGCGCAATGCTTTCATCAACATGTCGGTACCCTTCGGATCACTTGATCAGGCTGAGGAATTCGCTGCGGGTGGCGGCGTTTTCGCGGAACTCGCCCAGCATCACCGAGGTGATCATCGACGAATTCTGTTTTTCCACGCCGCGCATCATCATGCACATGTGCTTGGCCTCGATGACCACGGCAACGCCCAGGGCGCCGGTGACCTGCTGGATCGCATCGGCGATCTGGCGGCTGAGGTTTTCCTGGATCTGCAGGCGGCGGGCGTACATGTCGACGATACGCGCGACCTTGGACAGGCCCAGCACCTTGCCGCTCGGGATGTAGGCCACGTGGGCCTTGCCGATGAACGGCAGCAGGTGGTGTTCGCACAGCGAGTACAGCTCGATGTCCTTGACCAGCACCATCTCGCTGTTATCGGAGCTGAAGAGCGCACCATTGGTGACGTCTTCCAGGGTTTGTTCATAACCGCGGCAAAGGTACTGCATGGCTTTGGCGGCACGCTTTGGCGTGTCGAGCAGGCCCTCGCGGGATACGTCCTCGCCGAGTTTGCCGAGAATCGCGGTGTAGTGCTGTTCCAGGGACATGGATCTAAACCTGTGGGAATTTTCGCAAACGCGAAGGGTACGGCGCTGGCCGCGTCGCTGCAAGCTCGAGGTTATTCGTCGCGCCCTTCGAGCATGGTGCGCTTGAGCATCACATACACCGCGCCAGCGCCGCCGTGGCGCGGTTGGCAGGAAGTGAAGCCCAGCACGTGGGCATGTTGTCGCAGCCAGGTGTTGACGTGGCTCTTGATCATGGGGCGCTTGCCGTCCAGGCGCACGGCCTTGCCGTGGGTGACGCGCACGCAGCGAATTTCGAACTTCACCGCCTCGGCGAGGAAGGCCCAGAGTGTTTCCCGGGCCTTTTCCACGCTCATGCCGTGCAGGTCCAGGCTGCCCTCGAACGGAATCTGGCCAACCTTGAGCTTGCGCATCTGGCTTTCCTGCACGCCGTCGCGGGCCCAGTGCAGGTCGTCCTCGGGGCCGACGTCGATGACGAACTGGTCGCTCAGGCCATCGACGGTGGTGGCGTCCTGGCGCACGGTAGCGGCCTGGCGCAGGGTGGCCAGGTTCTTGCGGTCTGCCTTGGGTTTGCCCGTGTCGGCGCGGTCATGCTTGATCGGCTTTACGCCGCGCATTTCGTTTGTAAACAGGGAAAAATCATCGTCTTGCATGTCAGCCTCCACCAGGAAGGCCTAGTTTACGCGACTCAGTCGTGTTTTTTCATCAGGTGCGGCGCCAGGTTCAATTCGCGGTTGCGATGGCGACGACGACGGCAGCGGCGCCACAGGCCCACGCCCAGGTACAGAATCAGCAGGCCGAACACCACCAGCAGGGCAGCGCCGGTCTTGCTGGCGTTCAGGTCGCCCAGGGCCGGGGGGTGGCCCAACAGGCTGGCGGCGCCGGCCATGGCCAACAGCACGCCCAGGGCAGCCAGCACCGCGGCGAAAGCCTGGCCCAGGCGGGTGCCCCAGTTACGTTGGCCGCGTGGACGAAGGCGGCGAGCGTCAAAACCATCGGATAACTTCATTCCGATTTCCTCAGTGAATATCCGGCCTTCGACTCGCCAGGGGCGTCGGGGTTCCGACACACGGCGCAATTAGGAAAAATGAGAGCTTTTATCGGATGGGCGGCCACGTTGCGCGGCCGCCGTGCCTTGCACTGCAGCTTTGCTCAGACCAGGTCGTCGGTCTGGGCCACGCAGGCAAAGTTGTCATTCATGGTCGCCATGCCAACCTGCTTCACTGTAGCAGCCGGTACCACGCCGTCCTTGTAGGGCAGGTCGCGGGTGGCGCAGGCATCTTCCACCAGGGTGCTGCGGTAGCCGTAGTCCTTGGCCGCGCGCACGGTGGTGCTGATGCTGGAGTGGGTCATGAAACCGCAGACGATCAGGTCGATCGGGCCTTTTTCCTGCAGGGTCTGGTGCAGGGCGGTGTTGTTGAACGCATTGGGCATGTTCTTTTCAATGATTGGCTCGTCACCCTGCGGCTCGAGGCCGGGAATGAACTTGCCGCGGTCGCCCTGGGGGTCGAACAGGCCGCCCACGGTGCCCAGGTGGCGCACATGCACGATGGGGCGGTGGGCCGCGCGGGCAGCCTTGAGCAGGCGGGCAATGTTGGCCACCGCTTCGTCAATGCCTACCAGGGCCAGGGGGCCCTTCAGGTATTCACGCTGGGCGTCGATGATCACAAGGCTGGCGCGGCTGAGATCGGCAGGGGGATGGCCGCGGCCAGTCAATTGGAACATCGTCTTTGTATCGGACATCGGGGGCTCCTTTGGATAGGGCTTTTGCCACATTCTCCACTGCTTGCGCCCTTATGTGAATCGCTACGCGCACCTGCCGCGCAGATTCCGGGCGGTAGGCGGGTAGGCCGCCGCTGCAAAATGCCAGCAGGGGCCCCACGGGCCGGGCTTCGCTGGTAGAATGCGCGGCTGTATTCAAAGGAGTCTGCCGTGAACACTTCCCGCCTGCGCACCCTGCGCGACCACATCCGTTGGGCTGTCAGCCGTTTCCACGGGGAAGACCTGTATTTTGGCCACGGCACCGACAATGCCTGGGACGAAGCCCGCCTGCTGGTGCTGGGTGCCGTGCACCTGCCGTACCAGGTCGCCGACAGCTACCTGGACTGCGCGCTGGAGGAAGACGAAATCGTGCACATCCAGGCGCTGCTCAAGCGTCGCATCGAAGACCGCGTGCCGGTGCCGTACCTGCTGAACGAGGCGTGGTTCTGCGGCATGTCGTTCATCGTCGACGAGCGTGTGCTGATTCCGCGTTCGCCCATTGGCGAGCTGATCGAAGACGGCTTCAGCCCATGGCTGGCCAACCCGCCGGCGCGCATTCTCGACCTGTGTACCGGCTCGGGCTGCATCGGCATCGCCTGCGCCGACGTGTTCCCCAACGCCGAGGTGGCGCTGGGCGACCTGTCGTTCGAAGCCCTTGAGGTGGCGAACCAGAACATCGAGCGCCATGGTGTGGAAGACCGTGTTTACACCGTGCAGGGCGACGGTTTCGACGGCCTGCCTGGCCAGCGCTTCGACCTGATCGTGTCGAACCCGCCGTACGTGGACGCCGAAGACTTCGCCGACATGCCGGACGAATACCAGCACGAGCCGGAACTGGGCCTGGCCTGCGGTGATGATGGCCTGAACCTGGTGCGGCGCATGCTGGCCGAAGCGGCCGACCACCTGACCGAGAAGGGCCTGCTGATCGTGGAAGTGGGCAACAGCCAGGTGCACGTGGAAGCGCTGTACCCGGAAGTGGAGTTCCACTGGCTGGAATTCCAGCGCGGCGGCCATGGCGTGTTCATGCTGAGCGCAGCGCAGTGCCGCGAGCACCAGGCGCTGTTCGCTTCGCGCGCGTAAAGCGCCGCCGCTATCCCGTAGCCGCAACTGTCTTGTGGGAGCGGGGGGGGGGGGGGGGGGGGGGGGGGGCCCCCCCCCCCCCGCCGGCCCCCCGCCCCC
>NZ_JBWCAM010000012.1:0-138277 GCF_056175065.1 Pseudomonas sp. JC1203 | reverse complement strand
TCGCGCGCGTAAAGCGCCGCCGCTATCCCGTAGCCGCACCTGTCTTGTGGGAGCTGGCTTGCCAGCGAGCTGTTAGGGCCCCACCAACTCGCTGGCAAGCCAGCTCCCACAGGATGTAGCAGCGGCGGGGCGGCCATCCGCCGCCAGGCCGCGTCCTTGGCCCCGCGATCACCGGTGGGTAGCGATCCAGATCAACAGCCCCGCCTGGAACACCGCGAACGCCACCAGGCAGGTGATGGTGAAGCGCAAGCCGGCATCTTCGCGCTTGAACTTGCTGACCTTTTCTTCCTGCTGGCGCAGCTTCACCTCCAGCTCCTGCAGGTTCTGCTCGGCCAGTTGCAGCATGTTGGCGGCGTCGAGAATCTCCACCACCTGCACCTTGTCGCCGTTCCAGGTGGCAATCATCTCGCCCACCTGCACGCCTTCGTAGCTGGCCTTGAGGTGCTGGGCGTCGGCATAGCTGACGGTCAGGCCATGGCTTTTCAGCACGTGGTCGCGGCGCAGGCGGGTGTCTTCGTTGAGCGCGTCCTTGCTGGCCAGCGCGGCGCCTTCAACCCGGTAGTGCGCCCATTTGCGCTGTGCCCAGATTACCCCCTGGGCAATCAGGAAGCGCCCCAGGCCGCGGTTGAGCGGCTCCATGAACAAGCCCGAGTCGGGGCCGAAGCGCACGGTGCGGGTGTGGTGGTTGGCCCACACTTCCAGGCGGTTCTGGTCCTTGCGCACCTTCTGCCCGGGCAGCTGGATGTCCATGCGCAGCAGGCTGTAGTCGCGGCTGTGGCGCTCGGCGCGGCCGAACTGCACGAAGCGCAACGGCCGCGCGCCGGTGGCGCGGTCCACCGGCAGGGGCACCAGACGCAGCATCTTGAAGTGTTCAGGCAGCACATCCGCCCACGGCAATTCCACCGGTACGGGGGCCTGTTCAGGTTCGACAGCCACTTCGGGTGACTCTGGGGTTTGCGTATCGGTCATCTCGGCGATCCTCTTTCGCGCAGCGCTGCGGGTATCAAAGCGGATACCTGCATCGGCGTATCGGCAGGGTTTGCCGATACTTGCGTGCTATTTGCGCGATCAGTGCACCGATTGGATAAACGCCACCACGTTGCGGCCCAGGGCATCGGCCAGGGGCAGGTTGCGGTCGTTATAGGACGCCACCTGGGCCTTGAGGTCATTGGGCACGATGCGCAGCACGTGGTTCATGCCGTCGATCAACACCAGCCTGGCCTTGGGCTGCGCAGCCTTGAGCGCCTGGGCGTCGGCGACGCTGACCTGGATGTCATTGCGGCCCTGCACAATCAGCGCCGGCACGCTCAGGCGGGCAAAGGCGGCGGCCGGGTCCTGGCGCAGCAGCGACACCAGGTAAGGCTGCACGCTGGGGCGGAACACGACTTGTAAGGGGGCTGGTACATCAGGGTCGTACTGGCCGGCCTTGAGGCGGTCCAGCAGTTGCCCGCTGCGCAGCACCAGGTCTGCGGGCAGGCGGCCCTTGAGCTGTTCGCGAATCACCTGGTCCAGCGGGCGGCCGCTGCCGGCCAGGGAAATGACCGCGTCGGCGCCGGCCTTGGGCGCGGCCAGGGCGGCAATCAGCGCGCCTTCGCTGTGGCCCAGCAGAATCAGCGGGCCGTAGTGCGGGTCGGCCTTGAGCTTCCGGGCCCAGGCCTGGGCGTCGGCCACGTAGCCTTCGACGCTGAGGGTGCGTTCATCCGGGGCCAGGGGCTGGCCGCTGGCCACGCCGCGTTTGTCATAGCGCACGCTGGCGATGCCATGGTTGGCCAGCAGCAGCGCCAGCTTGCGCAGGCTGTCGTTGCGCCCGCCCTGGGGGTTGTTGCCGTCACGGTCGGTGGGGCCCGAGCCGGAAATCATCAGCACCACCGGCACCGGTTTACCGGCCATCGGCAGCAGCAACGAGCCGTGCAATACGCCGCTGCCGGTATCCAGGTCGATGGGGCGCTGGGCAATCACGGGGGCGGCCTGCAGCAGGGGGCAAACGAAGAAAATCAGCAGCGCAACAATACGTAACATCATCAAGCCAGTATCTGGGAGGTGGCAGTTGGACTTATACCAAGGGCGAAGGTTCGCACATCCAGGGATGAATCAGGCCACCAGCGTGCGTATACTGGCCGTCTGATCTGATTTTGGCTGATTTCGCGGAGCGTCCTGCATGTCCGGCAATACCTACGGCAAGCTGTTCACAGTCACCACCGCTGGCGAGAGCCATGGCCCGGCGTTGGTCGCCATTGTCGATGGCTGCCCACCGGGCATGGAACTGTCCCTGCAAGACCTGCAGCGCGACCTGGACCGGCGCAAGCCCGGCACCAGCCGCCACACCACCCAGCGCCAGGAGCCCGACGAGGTCGAGATCCTGTCGGGCGTGTTCGAAGGCCGCACCACCGGGTGCGCCATCGGCCTGCTGATTCGCAACACCGACCAGAAGTCCAAGGACTACTCGGCGATCAAGGACCTGTTCCGCCCGGCCCACGCCGACTACACCCTGCACCACAAGTTCGGCGAGCGCGACTACCGTGGCGGTGGCCGCAGCTCGGCGCGCGAGACCGCCATGCGCGTCGCCGCCGGCGCCATCGCGAAGAAATACCTGGCTACCCAGGGCATCGTCATTCGCGGCTACATGAGCCAGCTGGGCCCCATCGAAATCCCGTTCAAGAGCTGGGACTCGGTGGAAGACAACGCCTTCTTCAGCCCCGACCCGGACAAGGTCCCCGAGCTTGAGGCCTACATGGACCAGCTGCGCCGTGACCAGGATTCGGTCGGTGCGAAAATCACCGTGGTTGCCGAAGGCGTGAAGCCTGGCCTGGGCGAGCCGATCTTCGACCGCCTGGACGCCGAACTGGCCCACGCGCTGATGAGCATCAATGCCGTGAAGGGCGTGGAAATCGGCGCCGGCTTCGCCTGTGTGTCCCAGCGCGGCACCGAGCACCGTGACGAAATGACCCCCGAAGGCTTCCTCAGCAACAACGCTGGCGGCATTCTGGGCGGCATCTCCTCGGGCCAGCCGATCGTTGCGCACCTGGCGCTGAAGCCTACCTCCAGTATTACCACCCCGGGCCGTTCCATCGATGTGCACGGCAACCCGGTGGAAGTCATCACCAAGGGCCGTCACGACCCGTGCGTAGGCATCCGCGCCACGCCAATCGCCGAGGCCATGATGGCCATCGTGCTGATGGACCACCTGCTGCGCAACCGCGGCCAGAACGCCGACGTGCGCGTCACCACCCCGGTACTGGGCCAGCTGTAATGGCCCCGGCCCCCGGGGCTGCCGGGGTTCCCTACTGGCGGCTCTCGGGGTTCTACCTGTTCTACTTCGCCTTGCTGGGCGCCACCGCACCCTTCCTGGCGATGTACTTCGACCACCTGGGCTTCGCCAGCGCGCGCATCGGCGAGCTGGTGGCCATTCCCATGCTGATGCGCTGCATTGCGCCCAACCTGTGGGGCTGGCTGGGTGACTACACCGGCCGGCGCCTGGCCATCGTGCGCTTCGGCGCCATCTGCACCCTGGGCTGCTTCTCGCTGATTTTCGTCAGCAAGACCTACGCCTGGCTGGCCATGGTCATGGCCCTGCACGCGTTCTTCTGGCACGCGGTGCTGCCGCAGTTCGAGACCATTACCCTGGCGCACCTGCACGCCCAGCCGGCGCGCTACAGCCAGGTGCGGCTGTGGGGCTCGATCGGGTTCATCCTCACCGTGGTGGTCATGGGCCGCCTGTATGAATGGTGGAGCCTGGACGTCTACCCGTACGCGCTGGTGGTGATCATGGCCGGCATCGTCGTCAGCAGCTTCTGGGTGCCGAACATCCAGCCGCAGGTGGACCCACGGCGGCCGGCGGCGGACGGTTTCCTCAAGCAATTGCTGCGCCCCGGCGTGCTGGCCTTTTATGTGTGCGTGGCGCTGATGCAGGTCAGCCACGGGCCGTACTACACCTTTCTCAGCCTGCACCTGGAGCACCTGGGCTACAGCCGCGCGGTGATCGGCGTGGTGTGGGCCGTGGGGGTGGTGGCCGAGGTGCTGATGTTCCTGGCCATGAGCCGCATTCTGGGGCGCTATTCGGTGCGCCAGGTGCTGGCGGCCAGCTTCCTGCTGGCGTCGCTGCGTTGGGTGCTGCTGGGCAGTTTCGCCGACCACCTGGGCCTGCTGATCCTGGCCCAGGTGATGCACGCGGCTACCTTCGGCAGCTTCCACGCAGCGTGCATTCATTTCGTCCAGCGCACCTTCGGCGCTCGCCAGCAGGGCCAGGGCCAGGCGCTGTACGCCGCCCTGGCCGGCACCGGCGGCGCGTTGGGCGCGCTGTATTCGGGTTATAGCTGGAACAGCCTGGGGCCGGCCACGACCTTCGCGCTGGCCAGCCTTGCCGCGCTGGCCGCGGCGGTCATCATTGCCACACGGCTCAAGGAGGAGGCGGCATGAGCGTTGAACGCGACACCCTGGCCCAGCAGATAATCGAAGCGGGACGCTTCCTGTACGGGCGTGGCTGGTCACCGGCCACCAGCAGCAACTACTCCGCGCGGCTGAGCGCCGACCAGGCCCTGCTGACCGTTTCCGGCAGGCACAAGGGCCAGCTGGGGCCCGATGATGTGCTGGCCACCGACATGGCCGGCTGCAGCCTGGAACCGGGCAAGAAACCCTCGGCGGAAACCTTGCTGCACACCCAGTTGTACGCCTGGCAGCCGCAAATCGGCGCGGTATTGCACACCCACTCGGTGAATGCCACGGTGTTGTCACGGCTCACCCCGGGCGCCTTCCTTGATTTTCAAGGCTACGAGCTGCAGAAGGCCTTTGCCGGCATCACCACCCACCAGTCCACCGTGCGCGTGCCGATTTTCGACAATGACCAGGACATTGCCCGCCTGGCCGCCCAAGTGCAGCCGTGGCTGGCCGCCCACCCCGATTGCGTGGGCTACCTGATACGCGGCCACGGCCTGTACACCTGGGGCGCGGCCATGAGCGACGCGCTGCGCCAGGTCGAGGCCTTCGAATTCCTGTTTGAGTGCGAATTGAAAGTGCGATCGGTCACCGGTCGCTAGAAAAAAGGAGTTGGCCCTGATGAGCAGCCTGACCGTGTACCACGTGTCCACCCCGGACATCCCCAACAAAGTCCTGACCCACGTCGAGGACATCGCCGCCACCCTGGGCGAGCATGGCGTGCGTTTCGAGCGCTGGCAGGCCAACGCGCCAATTCAGCCCGGGGCCAGCCAGGAACAGGTGATCGACGCCTATCGCGGCCAGATCGACCAGTTGATGACGGAATGCGGCTACCAGACCGTCGACGTCATCAGCCTGGACCGCGACCACCCGCAAAAAGCCCAGCTGCGCGCCAAGTTCCTCGATGAGCACGTGCATGGCGAGGACGAGGTGCGCTTCTTCGTGGCGGGGCGTGGGCTGTTCACCCTGCACATCGACGACTACGTGTACGCCGTATTGTGCGAGAAGAACGACCTGATCTCGGTGCCGGCCGGCACGCCGCACTGGTTTGACATGGGCGAGCAGCCGCATTTCGTTGCCATTCGCCTGTTCAACAACGCCGAAGGCTGGGTGGCGAAGTTCACCGGCGAGGAAATCGCCAGCCTGTTCCCGCGCCTCGAAGACTGACCCCGGAGCCTGCATGCCCATCACCGCCATCCTTACCGACATCGAAGGCACCACCAGCGCGGTGAGCTTTGTGTTCGACGTGCTGTTTCCCTTTGCCGCTCGCCACTTGCCCGAGTACGTGCGCGCCCACGCCAGCGAACCTGCGGTGGCGGCGCAGTTGGACGCCGTGCGCCAGCTTGGCGGTGAGCCCGGCGCCGATGTCGAGAGGGTTATCGCCATCCTGCTGGGGTGGCTGGCCGAGGACCGCAAGGCCACGCCGCTGAAGGCCTTGCAGGGTATGGTATGGGCGGAGGGTTACCACGCCGGCCTGCTCAAGGGCCACGTGTACCCCGACGCCGTGGAGGCGCTGACGCGCTGGCATGCCCAGGGCTTGACGCTGTACGTGTATTCGTCGGGCTCGGTGCAGGCGCAACAGTTGATTTTCGGCTGCTCGCAGGCGGGTGACCTGACGCCATTGTTCAGTGGCTACTTCGACACCACTTCGGGCGGCAAGCGGGACGCGCAGTCATACCGCACCATCAGCGCGGCCATGGGCGTGGCGGCTGGGCAGGTGTTGTTCCTGTCGGACGTGGTGGAGGAGTTGGATGCGGCGCGGGCGGCCGGCATGCACACGGTGGGGCTGGTGCGTGAAGGCGGGGAACTTGGCGACCACGCCTGCGTCGAAAGCTTCACGCAGATTCGCGCCGGCTGATTCAAGGGCAGAATCTGCTCCCGGGTGGGAGCGGGCTCTGCCCGCGAAAAGGTATCCCGTGTTTCAGGCCGAATGATAGGTCGGCAACGCGAAGCGATTCTGGCTCTGCAGCATGTTGATTGCGGGCAGCTCGCTGGCAGCACCCGCCAGGTCGCGGCGAATGGCGCTGATCACCCAGGTCAGTTGCTCTGCGGTGTGCAGCTGCTGGTACGAAATCGACCTTCTGGTCACTTTCCCTTCGGTGTCACGCAGGGTAAGCAGCACGGCGCCATCGGGGCGCGGTTGAGTGGTGACCTCGTAGCCTGCGAATACGGAAGCGAATTTTTCTTGAATGAAGTTCATGTCAGCTCCTGGCTCTTTGGTTGGCAAACCTGTGAGTAAGGAGTGCAGAGCGCGTGCCAGTTTTGCCAGTAGGGCGAAACCCAATGAAACCGGGCACTTCAGGAGAATCGTGATTTTCAGATCCGTGCAAAATGCATGACTGGTCATTTGTTGCACGGCATTTTGCGCGACGGGTTCGGACAAACCCGGGGGAGGGCGGGGCGACTTTTACGTCATCCCTATGGTCTATGACAACGTATTGCCAATTAATTCCCTTGCCCGGCGCCATAGGCAGGTTCTGTTGACCGCCTGTCGCCGCGCCCGGACACTGAACAGCATTAGCCAGCCAGGAGAATCCACCATGACCGACGCTCAAACCGCCCGCCAGATGACCCCGGACGAGGCCGCCGAGTTCGCCGCGCAAGTGTTCGACGTGGCCCGCAGCGGCGATGCCGAGATGCTTGGCCGCCTGCTGGACAAGGGCTTGCCGGTGAACCTGCGCAACCACAAGGGTGACACCTTGCTGATGCTGGCCGCCTACCACGGCCACCAGGACGCCGTGCGCGCGCTGCTGGCCCATGGCGCCGACCCAGAGATTCGCAATGACAACAACCAGAGCCCTGTGGCCGGTGCCGCGTTCAAGGGTGACCTGGCGGTTGTGCAACTGTTGATAGAGGGCGGTGCCAGTGTCGAAGGCGCCGGTGGCGACGGCCGTACCGCGCTGATGATGGCGGCCATGTTCAACCGCACCGCCATCGTCGATTACCTGCTGGCCAAGGGCGCCAACCCCCACGCCCGCGATGCGAACGGCGCCACCGCCCTGGCTGCGGCGCAGACCATGGGCGCCCAGGACACCGCCGCGCAGCTGGCGAAACTCACGGCCTGATACCCTCGGGGCGCGAATGCGGCTATCCTTTGCGCCCTTTTTTTGTCTGCTGCAGGCTGCCCCCATGAAAGACCAACTGATTGAACTCATCACCAAGATCAGCTCGGGCTGCCTGGCGGACGCCGACATCGCCCGCATCGCCGACGAAGCCGCCCAGGCCTACGCCGACCCGCAAGCGTTCCTGGCGGCCAACCCGGACATCAACTACGACGACAGCTTCCCCATCGCCCTGGGCGAATGGGTAGTGGTGGGCAGCCTGCCCGAGACCGTGCTGTTCCAGGCCGACAGCTACCAGGACCTGTTCCAGCAGATCACCGACTCGTTCGGCCCGGGCGTGGCGTTCAACTTCAAGGCCAAGCAATTGGCCAAGGTGGAACCGCTGACCGCGCTCAACCGCATCCAGGTGCAGATGAGCAGCCTGGCCAAGGAAGACGGCGGCTACACCCTGGTCAACTTCAGCCAGCCGCTGGATGACGAGATGCAGTGCGTGCTGGTGTTCGGCAAGGACGTGGAGCGCGTGCTGGAGCTGTGCGCGGCAGTGAACATCGCCGCCGCCCCGTCCCTGGAAGCCCTCAAGATCGCCGTGCACCGCTAACCCGTAGCAGCTGCCGAAGGCTGCGTCCGTGTTCCAGGCACCCATTGCGGCGCCCCCGGACGCGGCCTGCGGCCGCTGCTACGGTGCGGTGGGCTACGCTGAAGGGGGAATCCCCTTCTCGGAGCACTCCCCATGGGTTCCACCTTCAACGGCCTGGTCGGCCTGATCATTCTTGCCCTGGATATCTGGGCAATCATCAATGTGCTGAAAAGCAGCGCCGAAGTCGGCATGAAAATCATCTGGGTGCTGTTGATCCTGCTGTTGCCGGTGCTGGGCCTGATTATCTGGGCCATCGCCGGCCCAAGGGGCAATGTGCGGCTCTGAATTGTTACGCGGTGTGTGGGGGGCAGTCTTGCCCCCCGTGCAGCAAGGCTTTCACAAAGATATGACGTGGCCCCAGGCAAAATTATGCAGTGCATCCCCTGCCATCTTGATGCACCATTTGCCGCCTCGTGATTCACGATTCCAATAAACCATCCACGGATTTTCTATCGACATGGCCAACACGGACGCCTTGGGTCCGGCGCAGGCGTATAAACGCCGGCAGCCGACCGTCAAATCCCACCTTGCCTACACGTTGCTCAGCGGCCTGGCCATCATGGTCCTGCTCAGCCTGCTGCGCCTGGCATTGCTGATGTACAACCGTGAAATGATCCTCGACACCCCGGCCGCAACCTTCGTCGAGGCGTTCGGCAACGGCCTGCGCTTCGACGTGCGCCTGGTGGTGTACACCCTGGTGCCGCTGCTGATCGCCACGCTGGTGCCATGGCTGATGGCCCGCCGCGGCCTGTGGCGCTTCTGGCTGACCATCACGTCCAGCGCCATGATGTTCCTGGGCCTGATGGAATTGGACTTCTTCCGCGAATTCCACCAGCGCCTCAACGGCCTGGTGTTCCAGTACGTCAAGGAAGACCCGAAGACCGTACTGAGCATGCTCTGGTACGGCTACCCGGTGGTGCGCTACCTGCTGGCCTGGGCCCTGGTAACCTGGCTGCTGAGCCTGGTGTTCAAGGGCATCGACCGCCTGACCCGCCCGCGCGTGGACTACGTGGCCAGCGGCCGCCGCCCGGTGGCGCCGTGGTATGGCCGCGTGGCCGTGTTCGTGGTGCTGCTGGCCGTGGCCGTGGTCGCCGCCCGTGGCACCCTGCGCCAGGGCCCGCCGCTGCGTTGGGGGGATGCCTACACCACCGACTCCAACTTCGCCAACCAGCTGGGCCTCAACGGTACCCTCAGCCTGATCGGCGCAGCCAAGAGCAGCTTCTCCGACGAGCGCGACAACATCTGGAAGGCCACCATCCCCGAGGATGATGCCCAGCAGACCGTGCGCAACATGCTGCTGACCGCCAACGACAAGCTGGTGGACGCCGACACCGCCGCGGTACGTCGCGACTTCACGCCGCCGGCGCAGAACGTGATGGGCTACAAGAACGTCGTGGTCATCCTGATGGAAAGCTTCGCCGGTCACTCGGTAGGCGCCCTGGGTGCACCCGGCAACATCACCCCGTACTTCGACAAGCTGGCGAAGGAGGGCGTGCTGTTCGACCACTTCTTCTCCAACGGCACCCATACCCACCAGGGCATGTTCGCCACCATGGGTTGCTTCCCGAACCTGCCGGGCTTCGAATACCTGATGCAGACCCCGGAAGGCGCGCACAAGCTGTCGGGCCTGCCGGAGCTGCTCAGCGCGCGCAACTACGATGACGTGTACGTGTACAACGGTGACTTCGCCTGGGACAACCAGTCGGGCTTCTTCGCCAACCAGGGCATGACCACGTTCATCGGCCGCAATGACTTCGTCAACCCGGTGTTCTCCGACCCCACCTGGGGCGTGTCCGACCAGGACATGTTCGACCGTGGCGCCCAGGAACTGGCCAAGCGCGACAAGGCTGGCAAGCCGTTCTACGCCTTGCTGCAAACCCTGTCCAACCACACCCCGTACGCCATTCCGTCGCCGCTGCCGGTGCCTGAGGTTACTGACCGTGGCCCGCTGAACCAACACCTCACGGCCATGCGCTACTCCGACTGGGCCCTGGGCCAGTTCTTCGAGAAAGCCCGGAAAGAGCCGTACTTCAAGGACACCCTGTTCATCGTGGTGGGTGACCATGGCTTCGGCAACGAGCAGCAGATCACCGAGATGGACCTGGGCCGCTTCAACGTGCCCATGCTGATGATCGGCGAAGGCCTGCAGCAGAAGTTCGGCGCGGTGAACCACACCGTGGGCACCCAGATCGACATCGTGCCTACCATCATGGGCCGTGTTGGCGGCGAAACCCGCAACCAGTGCTGGGGCCGTGACCTGCTGAACCTGCCGGACGGCGACAAGGGCTTCGGCGTGATCAAGCCATCGGGCAACGAACAGACCGTGGCCATCATCACCGGCGACCGCATCCTGGTTCAGCCCAAGGACATGCCGCCGCGCATGTTCCGCTTCCAGATGGGCAGCGACCCGAAAGCCGAGCCAATTGCCGATCAGCCTGACCAGGCCGACCTGCTGCACAAGCTCGACTCGTTCATCCAGACGGCCACCAAGAGCCTGCTGGACAACACGGCGGGCGTGGCGGATTCGAAGAAGTAAGCGAATACGCCTGCAATGAAAAAACCGATGCCAGCGATGGCATCGGTTTTTTTCTGGGTGGAAATCAACCGTTCGAGGGGCCGCCCGGCCGCTGGATGATCAACCTGTTCAGGTAGATGCGCGTATCGCCAAGGGTTTCGCCTACATCTGCCACCACGATGGCCGGCAACAGCTGGCGCGTGTTGTTGGCCCGGCGCATTGCCCGGCGCACGTCACCGCGGGGCACATGGCGCAGGATGGCGTGCGCCCAGGAATGGTCAGTCAGGCCCATCATTGTTCCGGTGAAGTTGAAAGCGTCGGTATCCCAGAACATGAGCCGGGGGTGCACCACGTAGACCGTACGGGTGTGTGGGTGGCGGCAGACCGGCATCTCGATGCCGCGCACGTCGATGACATCCATCACCTCGTAGCCTTGCTGCGCCACCACACGGCGGGCGAGGCTGGCGTTGATGCTGCGCTGAAGCACCAGGTCGCGCCGACCTCGCAGCGCGTTGTAGTGCAGTGTGCGCAGCCTGCCGATCTCATCTGCGTAGGTGGGCATCTGCTCGGGCGGCACCTGCCAGGGATGCTGGAGCCCCTCCAAGGCAAAGCGTGAAACCGCCAGTTGATCGGTGCCCAGCGTCCCCGGGGTTAAGACCAGCGGTTCCCCGGTTTCCAGTAAATCCACGATGGCGTGCGCTTGAATGGCAGGTGGTGCCAGCACCTCTTCTTCGTGGAACTGGAACTGGCCTTGTTCCAGCCATTGCGCCGCCTCGGCAAAAGCCGCTTCATCGTGGGGTTCCAGCCCGGCCTGGGCCAGCAGGTTCGGGTCCACCCAATGCTGCGGCTGTTCGACCACCGGCGCAGGCGCCTCGACCACGGGTGGCTCCACTACCGGCACCTCGAACTCGGGCGACCACAGGCGGGCGACGTGAGTGCGCCAGGCCATGGAGCCGCTGCGACGAACAGGCTGGCGCAGGGCATCTGGCTGCTCGGCGTCGAGGGCGCGGTAGCTGCCATGGGTGGCGCTGTAGTCCACCTCGTGCTGGCGCACCTGGGTGGGGCTGTCGATGTGCCGAATGTAGTGCCGCCCGGCCACGTGGTGGACACCGTCGGCATCGGCAGGGGTTTGCGTAAGGTCGGCCGTGGCCTCGGGCAGGGGCGGCACGGGCTCGCTGATCGGTCGCATACCCATCAGGCGTGGCTGCAGGGTTTCGGGGCCCGCCCTGAACAGCGCCACGGGGGTATGTGCCGGCCCCGGCAGGTGCCCCACGGGAATCAGCCCGGCCAGTGCGCCGCCTATCTCATCGACGGCACGTTCATGCTCGCCGCGCTTCCAGGCCCTCACCCCGTCGGCCACCGCCCGGGCGCTGAGCAGGCCGTTTACCGCCAGGCCCAGCCACGGGTTGATGGCCATGGCCACTGCCGAGACCGCCACGGTGCACAGGGTGGTTGCCACCTGCACGTCGCTTTCGCGGTCGCTGGTAGAGGCAGCGTCGGCTGCTGCCATCAACGTGGCGATTTCGGCCTCGAAGCCTGCGTCCAGCGCGGCTTCGGTCAGCAGGTCGCCCTCCAGGGCCGGGTTCCAGGCCGGGTCGGGCGGGGCGCCCATGGCCGTGCGCTGGCGTTGCACGGCGTGGCGGGCGCGCTGCAGGCAGGCGAAGGCGGCGTGAAATTTCAGGTGCGCGGCGTTGTCGATCTGGCCACGGATGAAGGCTGGGTAGGTGCCGCCTACATCTACCTCGCGCACCACGTCGCGGATGAGGTCGGCTTCAAGGCCGGGAACGATAGCGCGGTGCTGGTCGACCACCAGCGCGGTCAGGCGGTAGTCCACGTCCAGGGGGCTGATGTTGGCAAGGGCCTTGTCGACGATCGGGGTCACGTCGCGGCCGCGTTTCACCTCGCTGTAGATCAGCCAGGGCAAGCCTTTCCAGAAGTTGGGAATCACCCCCAGCACGCGTGCCTCGCTGAGGTACAGCTGGTCGACGTTGACCCTGCGCTTGAGCCTGCGGCGCAGCTCGCCCTCTACGCGCGCCTTGGCAAAACCCTTGAGGCTGGGCAACTGGTTCATCAATTGCTGGAACCGCAGGTGGTAATTGATCAGCGTGCGGGTACGTTCTGCCAGTGCTTGCCGGGCGGCGGGCGCGGCGTCTGCCAGCCATGGCGGGGAGATGGCCTGCAGCAGCGCAGCGGTGCGGCGGCTGAAGAAACCGTGGGGGTTGAACGCGTCGTGCAGGTCGGTGGCACGCGTCACGCCTGTTACCCATTCCTCGCCCAGCAGCGGGCTGAGTTCACGCTGGCGCAGGTGGTAGTTGAAGTCGTCCAGCTGCTTTTCATGCCAGTGCACCAGTAGTTGGGCAAACAGGTGCTCGGTGATTTCATCGAAGCTCACCGGGGCCTCAGGCTCGCGGTCCAGGCGTTTTTGGTCGCGGGTGGGCACGCCGGGCCGCAGGGTATCGCGCTGGGCCAGGCGCTGGCGCAGGCCGGCCAGGTCAGCGAAGGCTTCCAGGCCGCCACCCGGGGTGAACAGCAGCAACAGGCCGACCTCTTCGGTTTGGGCCAGGTTGGCCAGCGGGACCCGCGCCGACTGCGCCAGGACGAAACTGCCAATGGCCTGCACGCGGGCGTCGCGGGTATCCAGGTGCAGGGTATACGTGCGGGTGACGCGACCGTAATAGCGGGTGCGCTCAGCCAGCTCGGGCCACTGGTAGACGCTCTTGGCCATCAGCCAATGTTCTTGGCCAAGCAGGCCATCGGCACGCAGCAGTTCGGCCTGGGCATACACATGGCCGCCCAGCGCGGTGGCGGCAAGCGCCGCGTGGGCCTGGCCGGCGTCGGTGCGCCGGTAGTCGCGGCAACGGCCGGGGTAGGCCTTGGGCAGCTTTTCCAGCGGCGTGCGCGGGTCATCGGGTTCAAGGCGTTGCCCCATGCGCTGGAATACCGAAAGCGGCGTGGGCGCCAGGGCCAGGGTATCCAGCAGGGTGTGGTAGTGGGTGAGCACGTCATCGTAGTGCTTCGTGGCAACCAGGGTGTCAGTCATGACCGTTTCCTTGGGTGGAAACGGTGCATTTCGCGGGTTCGCGTGCCTGCCAGGGTGTTATCTAAATGAATCATTGCCGCTGGCGGGCACGCGGCCGGAACGATGCCGGCCCTGGCCGGTCAAGTGAAGTAAGGCGCAAGCCTTGCGTGTCGACTCCGTTCTGCCGAGGAGATCTTGATGAAAAAGTGGCAAATCGCGTTTATCGATGAACACGGCCAGCAATTGAACCTGCAAGTGGATGCCGACGTGCGTCCCGACAAGGACGAGGCGGCCAGGCACGTACGCGCCTATTACCGCCCGGTGCTGGAAAAGGCCGACCTCAATGATTTCGACAACCGGGCCGCGGAACCTGCGGCCAAGGCGCTCAAGGAGATGAATGCCATGGAAATCGTTTCTGTGACGCCAGTCGACTGATCTGCAATCGGTGCGCCTGACCCTCTGGCACAGGCGCTGCCTTCGCGCTACTCTGCAATCGAGACCGGCCCGTTCGTCAGGCTGCGCTCTCGTCTTGTCAGCTCCATGCTTGTTTCCGGGTGGCCCGCTTGGGTCGCGCATTCCCCTTGCAGTCGTTATCTGTCAACGGAGGTCCTGGAAGTACTGAAAGTCTATCCATCAATGATGAGGAGGACGATTCATGAGCACAGCCTATCAAGAAGACATCAGCACCCACGTGCTGCGCCGCATGAAGGAAGGCGGCTTCGATTTTGCCAGCATTCATCCCATCGAGTTCTATGCCGTGTTCCCGGACGAAAAGCGTGCGCGCACGGCAGCGGGCAAGTTCCAGGGCGAATCACTCAACGCCCAGGTCAGCGAACGCGACGATGGGGCCTGGTACCTGGAGTTGAGCAAGGTGATGTACGCCACCTATGGCGGCATTGGCGAGTTCGAGCAGGACTTCGAAGCCGTGATCGAACCGCTGGGCGGGGAGATGGAAGGGTGGGGTGTGAAGCATCAGGTGCAGCGCCTGCAGGCTTAGACGACCCCCGCAATACATGACGGCTGGCCCCAAGGGCCGGCCGTTTTAGTTTCAAGGCGTGCAAAAAAACTGTGTGGAACACGCTCGCTGAAATCAACTCTGTCTATGCTGCTCATAGCGACAAACCTTGAACTACCGCTTCGCAATGAGGCGTCCGGGAACGGGTTGGGGTCAATGACGCACAGGAATGGTGCGAACGCAAATCGAGCGTTATCCAACTTGTTGTTTTTTAAGCGTTTCTGCCGATGGCACGGGCCTTGCGATGGGCTTGATGTCCGGGTGACAAGGAGTACGGCATGATCCGCACCTTTTATGATGAGATGTACGATGCCGGCGGTATTGTCCGCCCGCATTACCGGGAGTTCGCGCGCTGGCTGGCCGAAACCCCCGAAGAGCTTCTGGCGCAGCGGCGCCGGGAAGCCGATCTGCTGTTCTACCGGGCTGGCATCACCTTCACGCTCTATGGCGACGAGCAGGGCACCGAGCGGCTGATTCCCTTCGATACCATCCCGCGCAGCATCCCGGCCAGTGAATGGCGGGTGGTGGAGCGCGGGTGTATCCAGCGGGTCAAGGCACTGAACATGTTCCTGGCCGACCTGTATCACGACCAGCGCATCATCAAGGCCGGGATCATCCCCGCCGAGCAGGTGCTGGCCAACGAGCAGTATCAGCTGGCGATGCAGGGCCTCAACCTGCACCGTGACATCTACTCGCACATTTCCGGCGTCGACCTGGTGCGCGACGGCGATGGCAGTTATTACGTGCTGGAAGACAACCTGCGCACCCCCAGCGGCGTGAGCTACATGCTCGAAGACCGCAAGATGATGATGCGCCTGTTCCCCGAGCTGTTCGCCGCGCAGCGCATCGCCCCCATCGACCATTACCCGAGCATGCTGCTCGACACCCTGAAAAGCTCCAGCCACCTGGATAACCCAAGCGTGGTGGTGCTGACCCCGGGGCGGTTCAACAGCGCCTTCTTCGAGCACGCCTTCCTGGCGCGCGAGATGGGCGTGGAGCTGGTGGAAGGCGCCGACCTGTTTGTACGCGACGACCGCGTGTTCATGCGCACCACCGACGGCCCCAAGGCAGTGGACGTGATTTACCGCCGCCTGGACGATGCCTACCTCGACCCGCTGGCCTTCAACCCCGAGTCGATGCTGGGCGTACCTGGCCTGCTGGCCGCGTACCGTTCGGGCAACGTGGTGTTGGCGAACGCCATCGGCACCGGCGTGGCCGACGACAAGTCGGTGTACCCGTACGTCACCGACATGATCCGTTTCTACCTGGATGAAGAGCCGATCCTCAAGAACGTGCCGACGTGGCAGTGCCGCAACCCCAACGAGCTGTCCCACGTGCTGGCCAACCTGCCGGACCTGGTGGTCAAGGAAACCCAAGGCTCGGGCGGCTACGGCATGCTGGTAGGCCCAGCCGCCAGCGCGGCCGAGATCGAGAACTTCCGTGCGCGCCTGAAGGCGCGGCCCCATGCCTACATCGCGCAACCGACGCTGTCGTTGTCGACCTGCCCGACCTTCGTCGAAAACGGCATTGCCCCACGCCATATCGACCTGCGCCCGTTCGTGCTGGCCGGCCGCGAAACCCGAGTGGTGCCTGGCGGGCTGACCCGCGTGGCGCTGCGCGAGGGCTCGCTGGTGGTCAACTCGTCACAGGGTGGCGGAACCAAGGACACCTGGGTGGTCGAGGATTAAGGATGCCTGCCAAATGCTGAGTAGAACTGCCTCTGATCTGTATTGGATGTCGCGTTACCTGGAACGCGCGGAGAACCTGGCGCGCATGCTCGAGGTCAGCTATTCGCTGTCCCTGATGCCCCAGGATGGCCGTGGCGACGGCCTGGAAGAAATGGCCATGCCGCTGTTGATCACCGGCACCCTGGATGACTACCTCGAGCGCCACGGTCAGTTGCACGCCGAGCGCCTGCTGCACTTCTTCGCTCTGGACGCCAGCAACCCGGCCAGCCTCTACAGCTGCCTGGGCGCTGCCCGCGCCAGTGCCCACGCGGTGCGTGGGCGAATCACCGCCGACATGTGGGAAAACATCAACTCCACCTGGCTGGAAATTCGCGGCATCGCCGAGCAGGGCCTGGGGCGTTACGGCCTCAGCCGGTTCTGCGAGTGGATCAAGGAACGTTCGCACCTGTTCCGTGGCGCCACCTACGGCACCATCATGCGCAACGACGCGTTTCGTTTCATCCGCCTGGGCACGTTCATCGAGCGCGCCGACAACACCCTGCGCCTGGTGGACGCGCGCTACGAGATGCTGGGTGACGAAGCCGCGCTGGTGGATGAAAGCTCGGCGCGCAGTTACTACCAGTGGAGTGCGCTGTTGCGGGCGCTGTCGTCGTTCGAGGCCTACACCGAGATCTACCGCGACGCGCCCTCCGCCAACAACGTGGCGGAGATGTTGCTGCTGCGCGCCGACGTGCCGCGTTCACTGCGCGCCTGCACCGAGGAAATCGACCAGATCCTGGCCTCGCTGCCCGGCCTCAATGGCCGCCCGGCCCAGCGCCTGGCCGCCGAGCTGGACGCGCGCCTGCGCTACACCGGCATCGGCGAGATACTCGACGAGGGCCTGCACGCCTGGCTGACCGAATTCATCCCGCTGGTGGCACAGCTGGGCAACGCCATTCACAGTTCCTACCTGGAGGCAGTATGAGACTCTCCATCAGCCACGAGACCGCCTACCACTACGATGACGAAGTGCGCGCCAGCATCCAGTACCTGCGCCTGACTCCCCACGACAGCGAGCGCCAGCATGTGCTCAGCTGGCAGCTGGACCTGCCGCGCCATGTGCGCGCGCAGATCGACCCGTTCGGCAACATCCTGCACGTGCTGACCCTGGACGAGCCGCACCACGACATCATCATCGGCGCCCGCGGCCAGGTCGACATCGACGAGACCCGTGAAGCCGAGCACGAAGCACAGTCGCCGCTGCCGTTCCGCCGCTTCACCCGCCTCACCGAGGCTGACGAGGCGCTGCGTGCCTTTGCCGCCAAGGAGTGTGGCCAGCGTACCGACCGTACCGCGCTGATCGACCTGATGCAGGCGCTGAACCAGCACATCAGCTACACGCCTGGCGCTACCGAAGTGGATACCAGCGCCGCCCAGGCTTTCGCCGCGCGTGCCGGCGTGTGCCAGGACCACACCCACGCGTTCCTGGCCTGCGCGCGCAGCCTGGGCGTGCCGGCGCGCTACGTATCGGGCTACCTGTTCAGTGGGGAAAGTGAACACCTGGCCAGCCACGCCTGGGCCGAAGCCTGGCTGGATGACGCCTGGTACAGTTTCGACGTGACCAACCAGCTGGCGCGCCCCGAGCGCCACCTGAAACTGGCCGTGGGCCTGGACTACCTGGACGCCTGCCCGGTACGCGGCATGCGCCGCGGGGGCGGCTTCGAGCAGATGCACGCCAAGGTGCACGTGACCCCGACGCCGATGGTGCAGGTGCAGGTGCAGTAACCCTCTGGCCTTCGGCAGCCGCTACGCCCTGTAGCCGCTGCCGCAGGCTGCGCGGCGCCTGAAGGCCACCGCACATCAGCAGTAGAAGCTGTCCTTCTGGCACAGCCGGAACAGCGCCGAATTCAAATCCAGGTAATTGCCACCGTTGATGATGCCCAGGAAGCCGGCTTTCTTCAGCGCAGCCTCCGCCTTGTTGGCGTTCTGGTCGGTGTCGCTGTACAGCACCACGACCTGGGCCTTGTTCTGGATAGCCTTGGCCAGCTGGTACGCCAGCCCGCGCGCGTCGGTGTCGCTGGAAGAGAGGGGCCGCAGGGAAATGTCCACCTGCAGCGCATTGTTGATGTGGCCAGCGGAATACTGGTCATCGGTGCGCACGTCGAGAATCATCACGCCGTTTCCGATCTGGTCCACCGCCTCGTCAATGTCGACGTAGGCATGGGCCTGGGTGCTGATCAGCAGTGAAAGGGACAGGGGGGCGATCCATCTGCGCATTGGCCAATCTCCAGGAATTCAACCTGAAGATTGGCACAGATGCGCACAGCCCGGTAGCAACGGGCGGCAAAAAATATTCAGGTGCCGGTCGGTGGTATTCAGCCGAACAGCCGGGTCAGGTTGGGGAGGATAAGCAACAGTGTGGTGATGGCGACGATAATGCCCGCCTGGCGTACTTTGTCGTGTTTGAACATGGTTGGCTGCCTTCTTTGTTATTCTTCCTTTGCGCCGACTGCGGGCCTTGTGGCCGGGCGAAGACGTGCACCTTTACCGCCATCGCCCGCGTGCCCGAAAATCCTCGAGAAGCTGAAGCGATATTTCTAACAGTAGGGCCCACGCGGGGTGAGGCTTAGAACGCTTTCGTCTGCCTTATTCGTTAACCAATCGCCAATCCGTCTAGCAAGGCGCTGAACATCTGCTTGATACCCACGCTAGACACGCTGCTTGCCTTCGAAGCCAGCTTTGCCCGGCCGTGACCGTTCGTCAGCCGCCGCCGAACGGCGCAAAAAGGCGCTGGTTGAACGGCCATGGACTTGCAAGGGCGCGTTGATTCGCGCAGTCTCAGCGCCGTGCACTGTTGCCTCTAATCGTGTCGGGTACTCTTTCTATGTCGTTACGCATCTGCATCCTGGAAACCGATGTCCTGCGGCCTGAGCTGGTCGAGCAATACCAGGGCTACGGCCGGATGTTCGAACAGCTGTTCGCGCGCCAGCCCGTTGCCGCGCAGTTCTCTATCTATAACGTGCTCAATGGCGAGTACCCGCCCGAGGGCGAGGTGTTCGACGCCTACCTGGTCACGGGCAGCAAGGCCGACTCGTTCGGCACCGACCCCTGGATCCAGACCCTCAAGACCTTCCTGCTGGCCCGCTACAAGCGCGGTGACAAGCTGCTGGGCGTGTGCTTCGGCCACCAGTTGCTGGCGCTGCTGCTGGGCGGCCGTGCCGAGCGGGCGAACCAGGGCTGGGGCGTGGGCGTGCATGACTACCAGGTGGACACCACTGCGGCGTGGATGACCCCGCCAGCCAGTGAACTGGCCTTGCTGATCAGTCACCAGGACCAGGTGACCGCGCTGCCCGAAGGCGCCACCGTGGTGGCCTCCAGCGCGTTCTGCCCGAACGCCGCCTACCACATCGGCGACCAAGTGCTGTGTTTCCAGGGCCACCCGGAGTTCATGCACGACTACTCGCGCGCGCTGCTGGACCTGCGCGTGCAGAGCCTGGGTGAAGCGGTGCATGGCAAGGCCGTGGCCAGCCTTGCGCGCGAACACCAGGGCGCCCTGGTGGGCGAATGGATGATGCGCTTCGTCGCCCAGGGCCGCTGAGCCATTGCAACGCTGTTTTTGTGGGAGCTGGCTTGCCAGCGAGCTTTTGGGGCCTCAACACCTCGCTGGCAAGCCAGCTCCCACATGATCAGATGTTTTATTACAACCAGCCAGAACGCTTGAAGCTTGCGAACAACGCCCCACACCCCACCGCAATTGCCCCCAGCACCACGAAATAGCCGTACTGCCAGTGCAGCTCCGGCATGTTCTGGAAGTTCATCCCGTAAATACCCGCCACCGCCGTGGGGAACGCGAGTATCGCCGCCCACGCGGCAAACTTGCGCTGCACGATGCTTTGCCGCGACGACTCCAGCAGCATGCCCACCTCGATGGTCTGGCTGGCGATGTCGCGCATGGTGCCCAGGTCTTCCATTTGCCGGGTCACGTGGATCTCCACGTCGCGGAAGTAGGGGCGCATGTTCTTGTCGATGAAGGGGAAGTCCAGGCGCTGCAGTTCTTCGCTGATTTCCACCATGGGCGCCACGTAGCGGCGCAGGCGCAGCAGTTCGCGGCGCAGGCCGTGCAGGCGCTGCACGTCGGCCTCGCGCAGGCAATCGGCGAGCACCGCGGCTTCTATCTGCTCGATCTCGCCATGAATGGCCTCGCTCACCGGCTGGTAGTTTTCAGTGACGAAATCCAGCAGCGCGTACAGCACGAAGTCCTCGCCGTGTTCCAGCAGCAACGGGCGCGCCTCGCAGCGCTGGCGCACCAGTGAATAAGATGCCGAGTGGCCGTTGCGGGCGGTGATGATGTAGCCCTTGCCGGCGAAAATGTGGGTTTCGATGAACTCCAGCTTGCCGTCCAGGCGCACCGGGGAATAGGTGACGATGAACAGCGCGTCGCCGAAGGTTTCCAGCTTTGGCCGGCTGTGCTTTTCCAGGGCGTCTTCTATGGCCAGTTCGTGCAGGCCGAACTGGCGCTGCAGGTTGGCCAGTTCTGCGGCGTTGGGCTGCTCCAGCCCGATCCAGACAAAATGCCCTGGTTTCTTCGCCCAGGCGGCACCTTCATCCAGGCTGATATCAACGACTTTCTTCCCGGCGCTGTAGACCGCCGCGGCAACGACTCGACCCATGGTTTGGCTCTTGTTCTGATGGCAGTGAATGCAGCTTGGTCCCACTGTTGAGAGTCGGCAAGCTGCAAGGGGTTCAAGCGCTTTGCACCTCGCGGTCGAGGCTGTCGATGCACTGCTGCATCTGCTCGCGGCACTGGCGTATCAGCTCCGGGATGTCCTTGCTGGTCAGCCCCCGGGTGGCGATGGGGGGCAGGGAGCGCACCGCAATGCGCCCGGCGCGCCAGCGGTTCAGGCGCACGCTGCGGGCGTAGCGGCTGACGCACAGCGGCACTATAGGCACGCCGGCGTCGATGGCCATCTGGAACGCGCCCTTCTTGAACGGCAGCAGTTCATTGCCGGCGTTGCGCGTGCCTTCGGGAAATACCCAGATGGAAGTGTCGCGTTGCAGGGTGCGGGTGGTGGTCTGCAACGCGCGGCGCGCCTGGTAGGCGTTGCCACGGTTGATCAGCACGTTGCCGCCCAGCCAGAACAGCTGGCCGAAGAACGGCACCCACTTCAGGCTCTTCTTGCCGATGCACACCGTGCGGCGCGGCACCACCTTGCCCAGCATGAACAGGTCGTAGTTGGACTGGTGGTTGGCGATGATCACGCAGCCGGGCGGCTGGTCGAACAGTGGGCCTACCTGGGCCTCCAGGTTGACGCCGAGTATCTTGAGGGCCGGTCGCGAATACAGGCGGGCGAACACCCGGCTGTTGTCGGGATGAAAGGGGCGGCACAGCCCTATCACCAGGCCCACGCCACCCACTGCAAGGAAATGCAGCCCCATCAGAAACATGCGAACGATAAAAAGCATCCAGCGACTCACCTTTGGCAGAGCGCTGGAGTTTAAGGGCGGGGTGGCGATTGGATCAATTAACTATATGGCTACCCCAGGCATACGGTGGTGCCTGGGGGCGCGGCCTGGCGGCCGCTGCTACGGGGCTATGGCGCGCGGCACGATCACGCCGTAACCGAATGCTCCTGGTCGCGGATGATCGCGTCATCCAGCAACTCCAGCAGCGCCTTGCGTACCTTCAGCTTGGTCTTGCGATGCGCGCTCATGTTGATCTTCTTCAATTGCTGCGCGGCCGCCAGCGCTTGTTCGCGCAACTGCTCGGCCGGCACCACAACGTCCAGGAAGCCTGCGTCCACGGCGGTCTTGGGCGTGAACATCTCGCCGTTGATCACCGAGCGGTGGAAAGCCGCCTTGCCCAGCCGGTCACGGGCCAGCTCGATGCCGGCGTGGTGCATGGTCATGCCGATCTGCACCTCGTTCAGGCCGATGCTGAACGGCCCATCGACGCCGATGCGGTAATCCACCGACAACAGCAGGAACGCGCCCTTGGCCACCGCATGCCCCGTGCAGGCCACCACGACAGGGAAGGGGTGCGACAGCAGCCGGCGCGCCAGGGTCGACCCGGACGTGACCAGGCCAATGGCCTGTTGCGGGCCGGCAGTCATGACCTTGAGGTCATAGCCGCCGCTCAGGATGCCAGGCTGGCCGGTGATGATGACCACGGCGCGATCCTGCTCGGCACGGTCCAGCGCAGCATTGAAGGCGGCGATGACATCCGGGGAGATCGCGTTGACCTTGCCGTTGCTTAGCGTCAGCGTGGCAATGCCATCTTCCAGGTGGTAATCGATCAACTCGCTCATGACGGTGTTCCTTGTTAGGGTTTTGCCGCTGACGTTACCCAGCCCGCCCCGCCAGGTAAAGCACCGTGACTGACCCGCCAGTCACGCTAACCGCCGCCACCCGCGCCGGCCGGGCAGCCCCCATGCGCCATGGCCGGTTTGCCCTGAACACAGGCCGTTTTCCCCGGATCGGCATAACTGCATGAAAAAGTTGAAAAAAATGTTTGCCATCCGAAAAGCTTTCGACTACATTAGCGCGCCTCGACAGACAGAACATGTTTGAAGAGAAAACGGTGAAGTGTCCGAGTGGCTGAAGGAGCACGCCTGGAAAGTGTGTATACAGGAAACTGTATCAAGGGTTCGAATCCCTTCTTCACCGCCATATTCGATACGCAAGAGACCCCTGGAACGGCAACGTTTCAGGGGTTTTTTGTTTGTGGATGTTTCTCAGGATTGAATGGGTGCGACGGTTAGTCTACGGTCTGGCGCGATAATCCTGGAAGGAACCGCGCGCATGACAGAATCCTTCACCCGCTGGGATTCAGCGGATCATCTCGTGTCCGAAGAGGACATCGCTCTCTATCTGGACGCCTGTATAAACGAGGCGGGGGAAGACCCAGCTTTTATTGCGATGGCGCTGGCGACAATTGTGCGTGCCACTGCGCGCCACCTTCCTGACAGGCAGCCCCCCTCTCAATGACGGGGGCCGCGATCCGCTTCAAGCACGCAGCCCCTGCAACCTCCCATTCAACTTCGAAAACGTCCGGCTGTCCGCCACTGCGGTCAGCTTGCGGCCGTCTTTCAGGGTGGCGATGAACGTCACCTGTTCTTCCTTGCCGCCCAGCCACAGGCCTGCCACCAGGCCGATGGGGCCGGCGACCAGCGCGCCGGCCATGCCCCAGCCGATGGCGCCGCCCAGGCTGCGGTTGATCTCGTGGTTGGCGACGGTGATGTTCTTGATGCGGCTAAGGGGTATCCGTTCCCCGGGGGAGGGGTGGTTGGCTGTCTTGAGTGTGAGCGATCCATTGCTGTACTCGCCTTCGCACTGCAAGAAATCACCGGCTTTTATTGTCAGCTTCATGGTGGGGATTTCCAGGTTGAATGCATTCATTTTCAAACCTTTGGAATAGCTCAACCCTGACGCAAGTCAATGTCCCGCGACGAGAGGCTGGCATTCGTCGGTTGTGACCGTTTGCGCGTCAGCCACACGCCCAGGGCCAGCAGGCTGATGGCGGCCCCGGCGCTGACGATGCCTGGCCAGCCGAAGCGGGCGAACAGTTGCGTGCCGAGGGTGGAGCCCAGTGCGCCGCCGATGAAATAGCAGGTGATGTAGCCGGCGTTGAGGCGGTTGCGCGCTTGCGGGCGCAGGGCGTAGACGGCGTTCTGGTTGCTGACGTGGGTCAGTTGCACGGCAAGGTCCAGCACCAGCACGCCGGCCAGCAGTGCCCACAGTGAATGCCCGGCCCAGGCCAGCGGCAGCCAGGCGGCCAGTAGTGCGGCCAGGCCGATGAAGGTGGCGAGGTTGCCCTGGCCGCGGTCGGCCAGGCGCCCGGCGGCGCTGGCGGCCAGTGCGCCTGCCGCACCGGCCAGGCCGAACAGGCCGATGACGGCGTCCGAGTAGCCGTAGGGCGGGGCGGCCAGCAGGAACGCCAGCGGCGCCCAGAACAGCCCGAACAGGCAGAACGACAGCAAGCCCAGCAAGGCGCGCAGGCGCAGGATCGGCTCTTCCACGAACAGCGTCAGCACCGAGCCCAGCAGTTGCGGGTAGCTGAGCCCGGCCGACTGTTGCCGGCGTGGCAGCGACAAGCCCAAGGCAAGCGCACACAGGCTCAACAGGGCTGCCGCCAGCAGGTAAATGGCGCGCCAGTCGGCCAGCGACGACACCAGGCCCGCCGCAGTCCGGGCCAGCAGAATGCCCAGCAGCAGGCCGCTCATCAGCGTGCCCACCACGCGGCCGCGATGCTCGGGGCGGGCCAGGCTCGCGGCCATGGGCACCAGCACCTGCGCCACCACCGAGAACAGGCCGGTCATGGCCGTACCCAGCAACAGCAGCGGCAGGTTGGGGGCGAACGCGCTGATCAACAAGCCGCTGGCGCTGAGCAGGGTCATGGTGACAATCAGGCGGCGCTGTTCCAGCAAGTCGCCCAGTGGCACCAGCAGGAACAGGCCGGCGCCGTAGCTCAACTGCGCGGTGATGACGATGGTGCCGGCGCTGGCGGTGCTCAGGCCCAGGTGCTGGGCGATGGTGTGCAGCAACGGCTGGGCGTAATAGTTGCTGGCTACTGTAAGGCCGGTGGCGATGGCCATCAGCAGGATCAGGGCGCTGCTCAACGGTTTTTCATGGGGTGCGGGCATGGCGGCTTTCCAGGGCAGGGGCAGTCGGTGCAAGTATCGGTACAGGCTATTCATGACACCAATGTATTGTTGTCATCGAAATGATCGCGAAACGAGATGGCTGACATGAACCTCAAGCAGATCGAATATGCCCTGGCGGTGGCCGATGAGGGCAGCTTCACCCGCGCAGCCGTGCGCTGCCACACCGTGCAGTCGGCGCTCAGCCACCAGATAGCGCGGCTGGAACGCCAGCTGGGTGCGCAGCTGTTCGAGCGCACGTCGCGGCGGGTGGCGCTGACCCCGGCAGGTGAAGCGTTCGTGCGCAGTGCCCGGGCGGCGCTGGAGGCTACCCGGCGCATTGGCGATGACGTCGCGGCAGCCTGCGGCCAGGTGCGCGGGTGCCTGCGCCTGGGCATGATCTCGTCACTGACCGGGCTGGACCTGGTGGAGCATATCGCCGCGTTTCATCAGCTGTATCCCCAGGTGGATGTCCATCTAAATGTGGGCCGCAGTGAATGGATGGTGGAGGAAGTGCGCGGGCGGCGCATGGACGTCGCCATGATCGGCGTGTGGCCGGGTGCGCCGGTGGAGGGTGTCGCGCTGCGCGCGCTGGTGGATGAGGAATTGGTGGCGGTGCTGGCGCCGGGGCATCCGTTGGCAAGCGCCGAGCGCTTGTTGCTGGCGCAGTTGGCGGATCAGCCGCTGGTGGACTTTGCTGCCGGCACTGGCGCGCGGCGGCAGACGGACGAGGCGTTCGCAGCGGCCAATTTGGCGCACCGGGTGCAGTTCGAGATCACCGACATGCGCCTGGTCGAGCAATTCGTGCGGCGCGGCCTGGCGGTAGGGCTGGTGCCCGCCGCCGTGGCGCTGGAGTTCGAGGGCGTGGTGGCGGTGCCGATCAGCGATGCGCCGGTGCGCCGCGTGTACGCCATCTGGTCGAACACCCCGACACCGGCCGCCCGGGCCTTTGTCGCGATGCTCGAACAGGTGCTGGCCGATCAGGCGCCGAAGCCACCGTCGATGGTCAGGCTGGCGCCGGTGATGTAGCCCGCTTCCGAGCCGGCCAGGTAGCTGACGAAGCCGGCGATCTCATCGGCATGGCCGTAGCGTTTCACCGCCATGAAGCCCAGCATGGTCTCGGCGAAGTCACCGTTGGCGGGGTTCATGTCGGTGTCCACCGGGCCGGGCTGCACGTTGTTGACGGTGATGCCTCGTGGGCCCAGGTCGCGTGCCAGGCCTTTCACCAGGCCCACCAGCGCCGATTTGCTCATGGCGTAGGCGCTACCGCCTTCAAAGGGCATGCGGTCGGCGTTGGTGCTGCCGATGTTGATGATGCGCCCGCCGTCGCCCATGTGTTTGGCAGCAGCTTGGCTGGCGACGAACACGCTGCGCACGTTGACGGCGTAGGTGCGGTCGAAATCTTCCAGGCTGAAATCGGCCAATGGGCCGAGGGCCAGCACGCCTGCGTTGTTGACCAGGATGTCCAGGCGGCCGAAGGTTTGCACCGTCTGTTCAACGGCGCCGCGGATGGCTTCGGCGTCGCCACTGTCGGCCTTGATGGCCAGGGCCTTGCCGCCTTCGGCGGTGATGCTGTCGGCCAGTGCCTGGGCCGGGGCCTGGGAGCTGACGTAGGTGAAGGCCACTGCGGCGCCTTCGGCGGCCAGGCGCTTGACGATGGCGGCGCCGATGCCGCGGGAACCGCCTTGTACCAAGGCCACTTTGCCGCTGAATTTCGCTTGATTCGACATGAGGGTGCTCCAGTTGCCAAGGCGGGATGCCTTGGTTGATGGGTTCAGTATCGACTGCTGATTATGCTGCCGGTAGACCATGGTTGAGATAGGCTGTGTAAACCAACGGTATCGAATGGCGGCCATGGAAACCTTCAGCAGCATAGAGTGTTTTGTCCGCAGCGCCGAAGCCGGCAGTTTTGCCGAAGCGGCGCGGCGCCTGCACCTGACCCCGGCGGCAGTGGGCAAGAATGTCGCGCGGCTGGAAGCGCGCATGGGCGTGCGGCTGTTCCAGCGCAGCACCCGGCGCCTGACCCTGACCGAGGCGGGGCAGCGCTTCCTGGCGGAAGTGAGCGCCAGCTTCGGCGTGATTCAGAATGCCGTGGCCAACCTGGCCGGTGCCCAGGGGCAGCCGGCGGGCACCTTGCGGGTCAGCATGGGCACGGTGTTCGGGCGCCTGTACGTGGTGCCGTTGCTGGGTGAGTTCCTGCGCCGTTACCCGGACATTTCCCCCGACTGGCACTTCGACAACCGCCAGGTGGACCTGATTGGCCAGGGTTTCGATGCCGCCATCGGCGGCGGCTTCGAGCTGCCCCAGGGCGTGGTGGCGCGCAAGCTGGCGCCGGCCCATCGGGTGCTGGTGGCGTCAGCCGGCTATTTGGCGCAGCGCGGGCCGGTGCACACGCCCGAGGACCTGGAGCAGCAGGACGGTATCCTGATTCGTTCGCCGCAGACGGGGCGGGTGCGCAGTTGGCCGCTGACCGGGCGCCAGCAGGCCCAGGCCGAGCTGCGCCTGCCGGCGCGCATGACCCTCAGCGATTCCGACGCCGCCTGTGTGGCGGCGGGGCAGGACCTGGGCATTGCCCTGGTGAGCATGCCGTTCGCGGTGCCGTACCTGCAGGCGGGCACCTTGCAGCGGGTGCTGCCCGATTGGTACGTGGATGATGGGCATATATGGCTGTATTACGCCGAGCACAAACTGCTGCCGGGGAAGACGCGGGCGTTCATTGATTATCTGCTGGAGCAGTTTGCGGCTCAACGCCTGGCCGAGCGTTTCACCGCCTGACTGCCCGTAGCAGCTGCCGCAGGCTGCGTCCGCCCCAACCCGGTACACCTGGAAAAAACGCAGCGCCCGGGGACGCGGCCTGGTGGCCGCTGCTACGGGTCATGCGACGTGGATGACGGTGTAGGCCTGGCGCACGGCTGCCACGGTGATGTTGACCTCGTCATCCTCGCGCTTGCCCAGCAGGCTCTGCCCCAGCGGCGAGCGCGGGGTGATGACGGTGACCAGGTGGCCGGCCAGGGTAATCTTCAGGCCCGCCGCCTCAGGCCCCAGGAACAGCCATTGCAACTGGCCGTTCTCGGCTTCCAGGGTGACCAGCGCGCCCACTTCGATGCCGCGCTGCTCGTCGTATTCGCGTAGCGTCAGTTGCTGGTACAGCGCCTGCGCCTGGCGGATTTCCTCCATGCGCCGCGCCTGCCCGGTGGCCAGGTACGAGGCTTCCAGGCCCAGGGTGTCGTACTTGTTTTCAGCGACGTTTTCTTCGTGGGTAGCGGTTTCGTAGGCGGTCTGCGCGGCGCGCTGCAGCACGTCGAAGTCTTGCGCCAGGCGTTCGACGATCAGCTGCCGCAGGGCGTGCTTGTCCATTTCAGTTGCAGAACTTGAGTACATTGGTGCGGCTCTTGTCGGTCGGGGCGGTGCGGTCCTGCTGCAGCCAGAACTGGCACTTGGGGTCCTGGTTATGGTTCTGCGCGTCGCCCTGGCTTTGTTCCTGGCGGCGCAGGTTGTCCTTGTACTGGTCGAACATCGCCGAGCTGTCATCCGGGGCGCGCATGGCCGGCGGCGGTGGCGCCGGGGTGGTGATGGCCAGCGGTGCGTTGAAGAACAGCTTGTAGCCCAGCCAGGTGGTCAGGGCGATGGCCAGGAAGCCCAGCCAGATGCCCAGGGCAATACAGCCCACCAATTGCGCGGGGTTGAGGGTGACAAGCAACTGGCGGTGGTTGGGGCGGTAGGGCATGGCGGCCTCCTGGCGGCGCGGGCAGGTTTATGATTGTCTCACGAGCAATGACTTTGCCTCTACAATGCCCGATTTTGCCCGGAGGGCGTGATGGAAGCGAACATGAAAGCCTCCTGGGACATTTTCTGCTGTGTGGTCGACAACTTCGGCGACATCGGGGTGACCTGGCGCCTGGCGCGACAGTTGGCCGCCGAACATGACGTGGCCGTGCGCCTGTGGGTCGATGACCTGAAATCCTTCGAGCGCCTGTGGCCAGCGGTGCAGCCAAGCCTGGCCAGCCAGTGCCACGAAGGCGTGGAGATCTGCCAGTGGCCGCAGGAATGGCCGGCAGTGCAGGCTGCGGACGTGGTCATCGAAGCTTTCGGCTGCAAACTGCCCGCCGTCTACCGCGCGGCCATGGCGGCCAGGACCGCGCCCGCCCTGTGGCTGAATTTGGAATACCTCAGCGCCGAAGGCTGGGTGTCGGGTTGCCATGGCCTGCCGTCACCGCAGCCGGACCGCTTGCAGAAGTATTTCTTCTTTCCGGGTTTTGTCGAGAAAACCGGCGGGCTATTGCGGGAAAACACCCTGCTGGCGCGCCGCGATGCCTTCCAGGCCGACCCGCAGGCGCGGCGTGCATTTCTCGCCAGCCTGGGTGTCGACGTGGCGGCGGGCAGCCGCCTGCTGTCGTTGTTCGCCTACGAGAACGCCAGCCTGGCCGAATGGTTCGACGTGATGGCTGCCGATGCCACGCCCACCCACGTGCTGGTGCCCCAAGGCCGCGTGCTGGGTGATGTGCAGGCGTGGCTGGCGGTGGATGAGCTGGCGGTGGGCGCCGTTCATCGCCGGGGCGCGCTGACCGTGCAGGTGGTGCCGTTCGTCCGCCAGGACCAGTACGACTTGCTGTTGTGGTGCTGCGACTTCAATGCCGTGCGCGGCGAGGACTCGTTCGTGCGTGCGCAATGGGCGGGGCAGCCGCTGCTGTGGCACATCTATGAGCAGGAAGAATATGCCCATTGGGAAAAGCTGGAAGCCTTCCTGGCGCTTTACGTCGAGGCGCTGAGCCCGGCGGCGGGGCAGGCGCTGACTGACCTGTGGCGTGCCTGGAACCAGGGCCTGGCCATGGGCGACAGCTGGCGCCGGGTGCTGGAACACTGGCAGGAGCTGGCCGCCAATGCCCGCCAATGGGGCGAAAAACAGGCCGCTCAGCCTGATCTTGCGACGGCGCTGGTACAGTTTTACCGAAATTGGATATGATACGCGGCCTAGATTTTTGTAAATCCATCCAAATTCGGATATTCGCAATGAAAACTGGTAAAGAGCTTAAACCCGGTACCGTGATCCGTATCGACAACGACCCTTGGCTGGTTCAGAAAGCTGAATTCACCAAGTCGGGCCGTAACAGCGCGATCATGAAGACCAAGCTGAAGAACCTGCTGACCGGCTACAAGACTGAAACCGTCTACAGCGCCGACGACAAGCTGGACGACGTGATCCTGGATCGCAAGGAAGCCACCCTGTCCTTCATCAGCGGTGACTCCTACACGTTCATGGACACCACTGACTACACCATGTACGAGCTGAACGCCGAAGACATCGAATCGGTTCTGCCATTCGTTGAAGAAGGCATGACTGACGTCTGCGAAGCCGTGTTCTTCGAAGGCCGCCTGGTTTCCGTAGAGCTGCCGACCACCATCGTGCGTCAGGTTGACTACACCGAAGGTTCGGCTCGTGGCGACACTTCCGGCAAGGTCATGAAGCCTGCCAAACTGAAGAACGGCACCGAGCTGAGCGTTGCCGACTTCATCGAGATCGGCGACATGATCGAGATCGATACCCGCGAAGGCGGTTCGTACAAAGGTCGCGCCAAGTAATTCTGGCCCTTCCTGCGTAACAAAAAGCCCGACCATGAGTCGGGCTTTTTTGTGCCTGGGATTTGTGCCCCGTGGGCTTACACCGCTACGTGCAGGCGTACATCCACGTTGCCACGGGTGGCGTTCGAGTACGGGCACACCAGGTGGGCGGCGTCCACCAGCGCCTGGGCGTCGGCTTGTTCCAGGCCCGGCAGGCTGATGCGCAGGTCGATGTCCAGGCCGAAACCGCCAGGGATCTGGCCGATGCCCACTTCGGCGGTGATGCTGGTGTCGGCGGGCAGGGCACGCTTGGCCTGGCCGGCAACGAATTTCAGTGCGCCGATGAAGCAGGCCGAGTAACCGGCGGCGAACAGCTGTTCAGGGTTGGTGGCTTCGCCGCCGGCGCCGCCCAAAGCCTTGGGGGTGGCCAGTTTCACGTCGAGGATGTTGTCGCTGGAAACGGCACGGCCATCACGACCACCGGTTGCGGTTACGGTTGCGGTATAGAGCGTTTGCATGGTGACACCTCAAGGCTGAATGTTTGGGGGTGTTGTCTGGGTACGGGGTTAGATTAGTTCGCTAATAGTTTGCGCGCAAGATAAATAATTGAAGGGCACGACGAACGGCGTACCCGTGGGCGGGAATCAGAGGCTTTCGTGCAGGTTGCCGCGCAGCTCCAGCAGGTCGCCCTGCAGCTTTTTCAGGCGTTCCACGGTCTCGCCAGTGGCGGCCAGGATGCAGCCAGGGATGGTCTTGGCCTTCTCGCGCAGGGCGCGGCCCTGGTCGGTGAGTTGCACAATCACCACGCGCTCGTCTTCACGGCTGCGGGTGCGGCTCAGCAGGCCCTCGGCTTCCAGGCGCTTGAGCAGCGGGGTCAGCGAGCCGGGGTCGGTCAGCAGGCGGGTGCTGATTTCGCCCACGGTCAAACCGTCCTTTTCCCACAGCACCATCATGGTCAGGTACTGCGGGTAGGTCAGTTCCAAAGCCTGCAGCAGCGGTTTGTAGACCTTGGTCATCAGCAACGAAGTGGAATACAGGGCAAAGCACAATTGGCTGTCGAGCAGCAGATCGTCGCAATGGCCTTCGGCAGCGCTGGAAGTGGGGCGGTCGGCGTTCATGCTGATCCTTGATTCAATTGAAGCGGGCGAATTTAGCGTCGAGGTGTTTAACGCGCCAGCTAATTCATCATGGCCGTATGGGCGGCTTCTTGAAAGGTTTGAGCCACGGACCGCGCGCATAGTTCGTTAAATTACAACTTGAAGCCTTCGGCGATATGGTCGGCCAGGCATTCGGTGATCGCATTCTGCGTGCCCTCGTTGCGCAGCAGCATCACGCTGGCCATGGGCAACTGCGGCAGGCCCTCGGCTTCGCCCAGGATGCGCTGGTCGGGGGTGATCAGGCTTTGCAGTTGCGCGGTCACCGCCAGGCCTGCGCTGACCACCGCCATGATCGCCGCGAGGCTAGGGCTGGAATAGGCGATACGGTAGGGCTTCTGCCTTGCGTCCAGGGCGTTGCAGGCCCAGATGCGGCAGAAGCAGTCGTTGTTGAACATGGCCAGCGGGATGGGGTTCTGCTCCACGGGGTTGAAGCCGATGGCCTGGGCCCACACGAAGCGTTCGTGGCGCAGCATCTGGCCGATTTCGCTGCCCGGCTCGCGGGTGACGATGGTCAGGTCCAGGTCCTGGCGCTGCATCAGCTGTTTCGAGCTTTCGCAGTGCACCTCCACCTGCACCAGCGGGTAGGCCTGGGCGAACTGCGAGAGGATGCCCGGCAGGAAGCGCATGGCGTAGTCGTCCGGCGTGCCGATGCGCACGGTGCCGACCATGTGCGGCTCGCGCAGGGTGGTGAAGACCTCGCTGTGCAGCTTGAGGATGCGCCGCGCATAGCCCAGCAGAATCTGCCCTTCGGCGGTGAGGCGCACCTGGCGGCCGTCGCGCTCGAACAGCCGGCGTTGAAGGATGTCTTCCTCCAGGCGTTTCATCTGCATGCTCACCGCCGATTGGGTGCGGTTGACGCGCTCGCCGGCACGGGTAAAACCACCCTCGTCGGCGATGGCGACGAAGGTGCGCAGCACTTCCGAGTCGATGCTTTGGTACTGGGACATACATCAATCTCCGAGATGCGAGGCATAAGAAACATTCGTTGGATTGATCATAATCCCGGCGCGACACTGAGTCATCCCCAACTGGAGGGTCGGATGATGAAAGGTCAAAAGGGTTATGTGCTGGTCATGCGGGTGCCGTTCCACGGCGTCTCTATCCAAGGCCTGTGGCGGCGTGTGCAGCGTTGGCGCCAACTGGCGTGGGAACGCCATCAGCTGGCGGCCATGAGCGACGACATGTTGAAGGATATCGGCATGTCCCGGGCCGATGTCAGTCGCGAGACCGAGCGGCCGTTCTGGGATGATCCGCTGCAGAAATAAGCGGTGGCGAAGCGCCAGTGCCAGGGCTAGTGTAGGGCAGGTTCACAAGGAGTCGTGCATGCCCCAATCACTGAGCATCGCCCAGGCGCGGCGCCTGGTGCTGGCCGCCCAGGGCTTCGCCCCGCGGCCATTGCGCTCGGCACTGGCGCCCGGCCACGTGTTGAAAATGGTGCAGCGCCTGGGGGTGCTGCAGATCGATTCGGTGAACGCTGTGGTGCGTTCCCATTACCTGCCGTTGTTCTCGCGTTTGGGCGCCTACCCCCAGGGCATGCTCGATGACATGGCCTGGGGGCGCGGGCGCCAGCGCAAGCTGTTCGAGTATTGGGGCCATGAGGCCTCGCTGCTGCCCCTGGAGCTGTACCCGGCCATGGCCTGGCGCATGGCGCGGGCTGCGCAGGGCAAGGGTATCTACAAGCAGCTGGCGCGCTTTGGCGTGGAGCAGAAACCGGTGCTGGCGCGGGTGCTGGAGGCGGTGCGCGAGCAAGGTGCCCTGGGCGCCGGCAGCCTGTCCACGCGGCAGGAACGTGCCGGGCCGTGGTGGGACTGGAGCGCGGAAAAACATGCGCTGGAATGGCTGTTCGCTGCCGGGCAACTGACGGTGGCGGGGCGGCGTGGCTTCGAGCGTCTATATGATTTGCCCGAGCGCGTGTTGCCGGCGGCCGTGCTGGCCAGGCCGGTGCCCGACGTGGGCCAGGCCCAGCGGGCGTTGCTGCTGCATGCAGCTACCGCTTTGGGCGTGGCCACCGAGAAGGACCTGCGCGACTATTTTCGCCTCGACCCCGCCGACTCCCGTGCCCGCCTGGCCGAGCTGGTGGAAGACCGCCAACTGCAACGTTGCAGCGTGGAGGGCTGGTCGCAGCCAGCGTTCACCCCGCGTCAAATTCGTATCCCGCGGCAGGTCGCCGCCAGCGCCTTGCTGTCGCCCTTCGATTCGCTGGTGTGGGAGCGCGACCGCACCGAGCGGCTGTTCGATTTTCGCTACCGGCTGGAGATCTACACGCCTTCGCACAAGCGCGTGTACGGCTATTACGTGCTGCCGTTTCTGCACAACGAGCAGATTGTGGCGCGGGTGGATGTGCGCGCGGCACGCGCCACGGGTGAGCTGCGCGTGCTGGCGGTGCATGACGAGCAGGGGCGCCTGGACGCCGAAGGCCTGGCGGCCCTGGCTGGGCAGTTGCAGGCGATGGCAGGGTGGTTGGGCCTGGCGTCGGTCACCCTGGAGTGCCAGCGCCACGCCCCGTTCCTGTAGCCGTGGCCTAGCGGCGGACCTGCTTCAGCGTTTCGGCAATCATGAACGCCAATTCCAGCGACTGGTCGGCATTCATGCGCGGGTCGCAGTGGGTGTGGTAACGGTCTGACAGGCCGTCCTCGGTGATCGGCCGCGCGCCGCCGATGCATTCGGTGACGTTCTGCCCGGTCATCTCGATGTGAATGCCGCCGGCGTAGGTGCCCTCGGCCTCGTGCGCCTGGAAGAACTGCTTGACCTCGCTGAGGATCTGCGCGAAGTCGCGGGTCTTGTAGCCGCTGCTGGCCTTGATGGTGTTGCCGTGCATGGGGTCGGAACTCCACAGCACCTGGCGGCCCTCGGCCTTCACTGTGCGCAGCAGCTGTGGCAGGTGGTCGCCAACCTTGCCGGCGCCCATCCGCGCGATCAGGTTCAGGCGGCCGGGGTCGTTGTCGGGGTTGAGCGCGTCGATCAGGCGGATCAGGTCGTCGGGCTTCATGCTTGGCCCGACCTTGACACCGATGGGGTTGTTCACCCCGCGCAGGAACTCGACGTGGGCGCCGTCGAGCTGGCGCGTGCGGTCGCCGATCCACAGCATGTGCGCCGAGCAGTCGTAGTAGTCGTTGGTCAGGCTGTCGCGGCGCACGAAGGCTTCTTCGTAGTTGAGCAGCAGCGCCTCGTGGGCGGTGAAGAAGCTGGTCTCGCGCAGTTGCGGCGCGCTGTCCAGGCCGCAGGCGCGCATGAATGCCAGGGTTTCGTCGATGCGGTCGGCCAGCTGGTGGTACTTGTGCGCCAGCGCCGATTCGGCAATGAAGTCCAGGTTCCACTTGTGCACCTGGTGCAGGTCGGCGAAACCGCCCTGGGCGAACGCGCGCAGCAGGTTGAGGCTGGCGGTGGACTGGTGGTAGGCCTGCAGCAGGCGTTCCGGGTCGGGGGTGCGGCTTTTCTCGTCGAAGCCGATGCCGTTGACGATGTCGCCGCGGTAGGCGGGCAGGGTGACGCCGTCGATGGTTTCGTCATTGGCCGAGCGCGGCTTGGCGAACTGCCCGGCCATGCGCCCCACTTTCACCACCGGGCAGCCGGCGGCGAAGGTCATGACGATGGCCATCTGCAGCAGCACCTTGAAGGTATCGCGAATCTTCGCTGCCGAGAACTCGGCGAAGCTTTCCGCGCAGTCGCCGCCTTGCAGCAGGAATGCACGGCCCTGGGTGACCTCGGCGAATTGCCGGCGCAGCTCGCGGGCCTCGCCGGCGAACACCAGTGGCGGGTAGCTGGCCAGGGTTTGCTCCACGTGGGCCAGACGGCTGGCGTCGGGGTAGAAGGGTTGTTGCTGGATCGGCAAGGCGCGCCAGCTGTCGGGGCTCCAGGGAAGGCTCATGACAGGCTCTTATCTAATGTGTTGATAGGTGAATCGATGGTACCACCACCACGCCCTGTGGGAGCTGGCCCAATAAATGCGACAATCGCGTTTTTCCAGGCTTGATGAGCGCCCGTGGTGCAAGACAACGAACCCGAAGTAACCCGTGAGCGCGTCGAGCGTCTGCTGGCCGAAGTGCATGATCAGTTCGGCATGATCCGTGTGCTGGAAGTGGAGGATTACCGCTTCCTGGAGTTTGGCGATGCCATCGAGCAGAGCTGCGTGTTCACTGCCGACCCCAGCTGGCTGGAGTACGACTACACCCGCGCCATGCTGATTGGCGCGCTGTGCCACGAACAGCCCGAGAGCGCGCTGTTCCTGGGCCTGGGCGCCGGCACCCTGACCCAGGCGTGCCTGAAGTTCCTGCCGCTGGAAGACGTCGAGGCCATTGAGCTGCGCCCCGACGTGCCGCGCCTGGCCATCGAGTTTCTGGGCCTGGACGACGACCCGCGGCTGTACATCCGCACCGGCGATGCCATCGAGCTGCTGCCTACCGCAGAACCCGCCGACCTGATTTTCGTCGACCTGTACACCGACCATGGCCCCGGCGTGGGCCACCTGGCCTGGCGCTTCCTGGAGGACTGCCAGAAGCGCCTGAACCCGG
This sequence comes from Pseudomonas sp. JC1203, assembly GCF_056175065.1. Classification (NCBI taxonomy): domain Bacteria; kingdom Pseudomonadati; phylum Pseudomonadota; class Gammaproteobacteria; order Pseudomonadales; family Pseudomonadaceae; genus Pseudomonas; species Pseudomonas sp. JC1203. Next base: position 102,068 of record NZ_JBWCAM010000012.1, on the reverse strand, counting down.
GCGGCTGGCTGATCATCAACCAGTGGGCCGGCGATGACGGCAAGCCCTTGGGCGCGGCGTTGCTGCGCGGCCTGTACCACCGCCACTACTGGGAGCTGCCGGTGACCGAGGGCAACGTGATCCTGATCATTCCGGCCGAGCTGGACCAGGACCTCGACCTCGACGGCCTGAAGGCCCGCGCCGAAGCCCTGGCCCCGCGCCTGGGCTACTCGCTGCAGGCGCTGATCGCGCAATTGCGCCCGGCGTCCTGACTCACTGCCCGGTGAAGGTGCCCGGCCGGCGCTCGTGAAACGCCGCCAGGCCTTCGCGGGCGTCGTCGCTGCCCAACAGCAGGTGCGCCTGGGCGTGCAGGGTGGCGACGCTGGCCGCTTCGCCCTCCAGCACCGCCAGGCGCGCTGACGCCAGCGTGGCCGCCACGCCCAGCGGCGCCTGGGCGGCGATGCGCTCGGCGAGCTGCAGGGCGTTGGGCAGCAGGTCCTCGCTGGCCATTACTTCCTGCACCAGCCCCAGGCGCAGCGCCTCGTGGGCGTCGAACTCGTCGCCCGTCAGCAGCCAGCGCATGGCGTTGCCCCAGCCGGCTATCTGTTGCAGGCGCACGGTGGCGCCGCCGAAGGGAAACAGGCCGCGCTGTACTTCCATCTGCGCAAAACGCGTGTTGCTGGCGCACAGGTTGATGTCGGCCGCCAGCATCAGTTCTATGCCGATGGTCAGGCAGTAGCCCTGGGCGGCAACGATCAGCGGTTTGCTCAGCGTGGGGCCAAGGCCCACGCGCCAGGGGTCCAGGCCGCCTTCGGGCAGCTTCCAGCCCTGCACGAAGGCGGTGTTCACCGCCGCCAGGTCGAGGCCGGCGCTGAAGTGCTCGCCGTGGCCGTACAGCACGGCGGCGCGGGCGGCCGGCTCGCGCTCGTATTCGCCGTAGGCCAGGCTAAGCTGTTCCAGCAGGGGCAGGTCGAAGGCGTTGCGCTTGGCGGCGCGGTCCAGGCCGATCAGCATCACGGCACCGCGCAATTCGCGGCTGACGTTACCAGGGCAGGGTTGGCTCATATCGGCATCCTCGATGGCAAGGGGTGAAACGATTAAGCCAGGGCGCCGGGCGCGCGGGTCTCTAGCAAAATAGACGCGCGGTCGATGTTGCGCAAAGCCTGTGACAATAGTGGGTTCAGCCGTCTGATAACGATAAAAAACTCTCACGTACACGGCGTTTTCAGGTATAGTGCGCGCCGGTCTTTAATCAGGCCACGTTTAGGTAGCGCAATCCCCCGAAGACAACTTCGACTGCACGTCCGTACCGCGGACTCTCCCTAACGATTCTTTTTTTTCATTCAATCGTTTTCGCAAATCCCCGCCGACAAAGCTGCCAGGGTGACTCTCGAGTCTTACAAGGCATGCGCAGCTTTGGAGCATGGGTCTTTGCGGATGCACTTAGAGGCAGACCCATGACCCAGGAAACCGGCGGCTTCGCCGCTCTCGGACTTAACCCGAACATTGTTGCAGCCGTCATCGCGACTGGCTACGAAGAGCCGTCGGCTATTCAGCAGCAATCGATCCCAATCATCCTGGAAGGTCATGACATGATCGGCCAGGCGCAGACTGGTACCGGTAAAACCGCTGCCTTCGCACTGCCGATTCTGAATCGCATCGACCCGAGCAAGCGCGAGCCGCAAGCCCTGATCCTGGCGCCAACCCGTGAGTTGGCGCTGCAAGTAGCCACTGCATTCGAAACCTATGCCAAGCAAATGCCTGGCGTAACCGTAGTGGCCGTGTATGGCGGTGCCCCGATGGGCCCGCAACTGAAAGCAATCCGCAACGGCGCGCAAATCGTCGTGGCAACCCCTGGCCGTCTGTGCGACCACCTGCGTCGTGACGAGAAGGTCCTGGCCACCGTGAACCACCTGGTTCTCGACGAAGCCGACGAAATGCTCAAGCTGGGCTTCATGGACGACCTGGAAGTCATCTTCAAGGCCATGCCCGAGTCGCGTCAGACCGTACTGTTCTCGGCTACCCTGCCGCAGTCCATCCGTGCGATCGCCGAGCGTCACCTGAAAGACCCGAAACACGTCAAGATCCAGAGCAAGACCCAGACCGTTACCGCGATCGAGCAGGCTCACCTGCTGGTTCACGCTGACCAGAAGACTTCCGCTGTCCTGCGCCTGCTGGAAGTGGAAGAGTTCGACGCCCTGATCGCTTTCGTGCGTACCAAGCAAGCCACCCTGGACCTGGCCAGCGCCCTTGAAGCCAAAGGCTACAAGGCTGCCGCCCTGAACGGCGACATTGCCCAGAACCAGCGTGAGCGCGTCATCGACTCGCTGAAAGATGGCCGCCTGGACATCGTCGTCGCTACCGACGTCGCTGCCCGTGGCCTGGACGTACCGCGCATCACTCACGTGTTCAACGTTGACATGCCGTACGACCCGGAGTCCTACGTTCACCGTATCGGCCGTACTGGCCGTGCTGGTCGCGAAGGCCGTGCGCTGCTGCTGGTCACCCCGCGTGAGCGCCGCATGCTGCAGGTTATCGAGCGTGTAACTGGCCAGAAGGTTGCCGAAGTTCGCCTGCCGAACGCCCAGGCCGTTCTTGATGCTCGCATCAAGAAACTGACCAACAGCCTGGCACCGCTGGTTGGCGATGCAGAAGCCACCCACGGCGACCTGCTGGACCGCCTGACCGCCGACATCGGCTGCACCCCGCGTGCCCTGGCTGCCGCCCTGCTGCGCAAGGCCACCAATGGCCAGGCGCTGACCCTGGACGCTGTAGAGCGTGAGCAGCCACTGGTTCCGACCAGCGCGCCGCGCGAGCGTACTACCGGTGACCGTCCTGAGCGTGGTGACCGCGAGCGTCGCGCGCCAATGCCTCTGGGCGAAGGCCGTGCACGCTGCCGTACCGCCCTGGGCGCTCGCGACGGTATCGCCGCGAAGAACCTGCTGGGTGCCATCCTCAACGAAGGCGGCCTGGCCCGCGAAGCTATCGGCCGTATCCAGGTACGTGACAGCTTCAGCCTGGTCGAGCTGCCTGAGGAAGGCCTGGAGAAGCTGCTGGCCAAGCTCAAGGACACTCGCGTTGCCGGCAAGCAGCTGAAGCTGCGTCGTTATCGCGAAGACTGATCCTGCCTTGCGGCTGATCTGAAATGAAAAATCCCCGGCCTGGTGCCGGGGATTTTTTTTGCCTGCGTGTGGGGCGGGACGCGGCCTGCGGCCGCTGCTACAGAGGCCCGCGTAGCAGCTGCCGCAGGCTGCGTCTTGCATGCGCGGTGCATCAGGCTCACCGCGGCGCCCATGACGCGGCCTGCGGCCGCTGCTACAGAGGCCCGCGTAGCAGCTGCCGCAGGCTGCGTCTTGCATGCGCGGTGCGTCAGGCTCACCGCGGCGCCCATGACGCGGCCTGCGCGGTGCCTCAGGCTCACCGCGACGCCCATGACGCGGCCTGCGGCCGCTGCTACAGAGGCTCTGCGTAGCAGCTGCCGCCAGGCGGCGTCTGTCAATCGAAGCGGTAGATGTCCATGCCCAGCGCGCCCAGGGTCCAGCCCGCATGGGTCAGGCCGAAGGTGTCGCCGGCGCCGCGGGCAAAGTACAGCGGCAGCAGGTGCTCGTCGCTGGGGTGGTTTTTGGCTGCAAAGGGCGCTTGCTGGCGGTAGTCGAACAGCGCCTCCTGGTCGTCGGCCTGCAGTTTTTCCAGCATCCAGTCGCGGAAGGCCTTGGCCCACGGCGTGGCGCTTTCCGGGCCGGCGTGCCAGTCCAGTTCGCGCAGGTTGTGGGTGATGCTGCCAGAACCGATCAGCAGTATGCCTTCGCCGCGCAGGCCGGCCAGGGCCTGGCCCACCAGGTGCTGCAACTGCGGCCCCAGGCGGCTGGGCAGCGACACCTGCACCACCGGGATGTCGGCCGCCGGGTACATCAGCGACAAGGGCACCCAGGTGCCGTGGTCGAACGGGCGCTGCGGGTCGAGGCGGGCCGGCAGGCCGGCGTCGGTCAGGCGCTGGGCAATGTCCGCGGCCAGGGCCGGTTCGCCAGGGGCGGGGTACTGCACGGCAAATAGCTCTGGCGGGAAGCCGCCGAAGTCGTGCCAGGTTTCCGGGGCGGGGCTGCTGGATACCAGCAGCTCACGGCTTTCCCAGTGCGCCGACACCACCACGATGGCTTTCGGGCGCGGCAGTTCGGCGGCCAGCCTGGCCAATGCCGGGCCGCTGGCGCCGGGCTGCAGGGCGAGCATGGGCGAACCGTGGGAAATGAACAGGCTGGGCAGCATGATTGAAGTCCTGAGCGTTGAGATGGGATTATCATCGGCCAGTGATTGATCTAAATCTAATATAAGTTTTAGTGCCATTTGATCGAATAGATGGGGGAAAGCATGCAGGCTGATTTTTGGCAGGAGCGCTGGCAGCGCAATCAGATCGGCTTTCACCAGGCGGGCGTCAACCCCTACCTGCAGCGCCATTGGCCGAGCCTGGCGGTGGCGCTCGGCGCCCAGGTGCTGGTGCCGCTGTGCGGCAAGAGCCTGGACCTGGCGTGGCTGGCGGGGCAGGGCGTGCGGGTGCTGGGCGTGGAGCTGGCGCAGAAGGCTGTGCAGGCCTTCTTCCATGAGCAGGGCCTTGCGCCCAGCGTGCACGCCCACGGCGCGTTCACCCGCTACCAGGCCGGTGAGGTGGAGCTGTGGTGTGGTGATGTCTTCGCGCTGACCGCCGCCGACGTGGCCGGCTGCACGGCGCTGTACGACCGTGCCGCGCTGATTGCCTTGCCGCCGGACATGCGCCGCCGCTATGTGCAGCACCTGACGGCGATACTGCCCAAGGGTTGCGCGGGGTTGTTGGTGACGCTGGACTACGACCAGGATGTGCTGCCCGGGCCGCCGTTCGCGGTGCCGGATGCCGAAGTGCAGGCGTTGTGGGGTGGCCGTTGGCGGGTGGAGCAGTTGGAGTGCAGGGATATTCTGGAGGAGGGCGGCAAGTTCGTGAATGCCGGCGCCAGGCGCCTGGATGAATGCGCCTACCGCCTTACGCTGTAACCGCTGCCTGGGGCAGCGGCTACAGGTGTTGTTGCGCCTGAATCAACCGCGGCGGCGCAGGGCCTCGATGCGGTCTTCCAGCGGCGGGTGGCTCATGAACAGGCCAGCCAGGCCGTGCTTGAGGCCACCGTTGATGCCGAAGGCGGTCAGGGTGTCCGGCATGTGCACCGGCACGCCCTGTTCCGAACGCAGGCGCTGCAGGGCGCCGATCATCGCCCCGGTACCGGCCAGGCGGGCGCCGGCTTCGTCGGCACGGAATTCGCGCTTGCGCGAGAACCACATGACGATGACGCTGGCCAGGATGCCCAGCACCAACTCGGCGAAGATGGTCGCGATGTAGTAGGCCATGCCCTGGCCTTCTTCGTTCTTGAAGATGACCTTGTCGACGAAGTTGCCGATGATCCGCGCGAAGAACATCACGAAGGTGTTCACCACGCCCTGCACCAGCGCCAGGGTGACCATGTCACCGTTGGCCACGTGGCCGATCTCGTGGGCCAGCACCGCTTTCACCTCGTCGGGCGAGAAGCGTTCCAGCAGGCCTTGGCTGACGGCTACCAGGGCGTCGTTCTTGTTCCAGCCGGTGGCGAAGGCGTTGGCCTCGTAGGCCGGGAAGATACCCACCTCGGGCATCTTGATGCCGGCTTCGCGGGACAGCTGTTCAACGGTCGCCAGCAGCCACTGTTCGTGGCGGGTGCGTGGCTGGCTGATGATTTGCGTGCTGGTGCTCATCTTCGCCATCCACTTGGAGATGAACAGCGAGAACAGCGAGCCGGCAAAGCCGAACACGGCGCAGAAGACCAGCAGTTGTTGGAGGTTCAGATCCACGCCGTTGGCTGCCATGAACCCATTGAAGCCAAAAAGGCTCAGGGTGATGCTGGCAATCAGCACGACCGCAAGGTTGGTGGCTAGGAACAGCAAGATGCGCATCATGGTTGTTACGTACTCCTGACGGAAGAAATTGCAGCGTTGACCGGTATATAAGGGGCGAGCCCCGGCGATTCAACAGCGCGACTATTTCAAACTGTGTCACAACCATGATTCTAGACAGCAGGGCGCTACCGCCGTGGGGTGGCGGGATCAGTGGTTGTTCGGAGAAGTGTTACCAGATTTGTGGGAGCTGGCTTGCCCGCGCGCGTTTATGGCCCCAACAGCTCGCGGGCACCCCCCCCCCGCTCCCACAGCGCGGGGCGTTACTGCTTGTAGTTCTTCAGGAAGCCGCCGATACGGCCGATGGCCTGTTCCAGGTCGTCGACGCGCGGCAGGGTAACCACGCGGAAGTGGTCAGGCCATGGCCAGTTGAACGCGGTACCTTGCACCACCAGCAGTTTTTCCGACAGCAGCAGGTCCAGGACGAACTTCTCGTCGTTGTGGATCGGGCACACCTTGGGGTCGATGCGCGGGAACGCGTACAGCGCGCCCATGGGTTTCACGCAGCTCACGCCAGGAATGTCGTTGAGCAGTTCCCAGGTACGGTTGCGCTGCTCCAGCAGGCGGCCGTTGGGCAGTACCAGGTCGTTGATGCTCTGGTAGCCGCCCAGGGCTGTCTGAATGGCGTGCTGGCTCGGCACGTTGGCACACAGGCGCATGTTGGCCAGGATGTCGATGCCTTCGATGTAGCTCTGGGCGTTGTGCTTGGGCCCGGAGATGGCGATCCAGCCCGAACGGAAGCCGGCCACGCGGTACGACTTGGACAGGCCGTTGAAGGTCAGGCACAGCAGGTCGGGGGCCAGCGAGGCGGTGCACACGTGCACGGCGTCGTCGTAGAGGATCTTGTCGTAGATTTCGTCGGAGAACACCACCAGGTTGTGCTGGCGGGCAATTTCCAGCATGCCCAGCAGCACTTCCTTGGAATACACGGCGCCGGTGGGGTTGTTCGGGTTGATGATCACCATGGCCTTGGTGTTCGGGGTGATCTTGGCCTTGATGTCGTCCAGGTCAGGCCACCAGTTGGCCTGCTCGTCGCACAGGTAGTGCACTGCGTGGCCACCGGCCAGGCTCACCGAGGCGGTCCACAGCGGGTAGTCGGGCGCCGGCACCAGCACTTCGTCGCCGTTGTTGAGCAGGGCCTGCAGGGCCATCACGATCAGCTCGGAGACGCCGTTGCCCAGGTAGATGTCCTCGATGCCGATGCCTTCCACCTGCTTTTGCTGGTAGTACTGCATCACGGCCTTGCGGGCGCTGAACAGGCCCTTGGAGTCGCTGTAGCCTTGCGCGGTGGGCAGGTTGCGGATCACGTCCTGAAGGATTTCGTCCGGCGCTTCGAAGCCAAACGGCGCCGGGTTGCCGATGTTCAGCTTGAGGATGCGGTGGCCTTCCTCCTCCAGGCGTTTGGCGTGCTTGAGCACCGGCCCGCGAATGTCATAGCAGACGTTGGCGAGCTTGTTCGATTTGCTGACCTGCATGATGGAATCCCAAGGAAAAAAAGTGCCGCGAGATGGCGCGGTGAAAATGAAATTGAATGCGCCTGGCGTGGGTGACAGACTGGGGTCTGAACAAGGCGCAATCATACGTGCCACCCGATCCCCGGAAAAGGGACAGATCGGGGTTTTTCAGCTGCCGAGGTAACCCGATGACCAAGTTCACCAAGACCGAGGAAGAATGGAAGGCGATGCTCGACCCCGAGCAATACAACGTCTGCCGCCTCAAGGCCACCGAGCGCCCCTTCACGGGCAAGTACAACAGCACCAAGACTGACGGCGTGTACCATTGCGTGTGCTGCAACGCCGCGCTGTTCGATTCGACCACCAAGTTCGATTCCGGTTGCGGCTGGCCGAGCTTCTACGCGCCGATCGCAGACAGCGCCATGGTCGAGATTCGCGATGTCAGCCACGGCATGATCCGCACTGAAGTCACCTGCGCCGAATGCGACGCCCACCTGGGCCACGTGTTCCCCGACGGCCCGCCGCCGACCGGGCTGCGCTACTGCATCAATTCGGTGTGCCTGAACCTGGTACCCCGCGAGTAACGCAATTCCCGTAGCAGCGGCCAAAGGCCGCGTCCCCAGGCACCGCAAATCATCAGCCGGGACGCGGCCTACGGGATTTTTGTTGGCATTTAAATTGTGTGCAATTGAATTGCACGCTATGGTTATCCTTCCATCCACGGAGGACCTGCCATGAGCGACGCCCTGTTGAACATTCCCTGCGCCACCATCACCGGTGAGCAGAAAACCCTGGCCGATTTCGCCGGCAAGGCCATCCTGGTGGTCAACACCGCCAGCAAATGTGGCTTCACCCCGCAATACAAGGGCCTGGAGCAGCTGTGGCAGGACTACAAGGACCAGGGCCTGGTGGTGCTGGGCTTTCCCTGCAACCAGTTCGGCAAGCAGGAGCCTGGCAGTGAAGACGAGATCTCGCAGTTCTGCGAGCTGAACTTCGGCGTTACCTTTCCTCTATTCAAGAAGATCGACGTCAATGGCGCCCATGCCCACCCGCTGTTCGTGCAGCTGAAAAAGCGGGCGCCCGGGCTGTTGGGTTCCCAGGGTATCAAGTGGAACTTCACCAAGTTTCTGATCGGCAAGGACGGCAAGCTGGTCAAGCGCTTCGGCCCCACCACCAAGCCCCAGGAGCTGGACGGCGAGATCCAAGCGTTGCTGAAATGACCGGCCTGCTGCTGGACGACCAGCTGTGCTTCAAGTTGTACGCCGCCTCGCGCGCAGTGACCCGCGGCTACAAGCCCATGCTCGAGGCCCTGGGCCTGACCTACCCGCAGTACCTGGCCATGCTGGTGCTGTGGGAATGGCATGCCAGTGCGCCGGAGCAGCCTACGGTGAAGGCCCTGGGCGAGCGGCTGATGCTCGATTCGGGCACCCTCACGCCGTTGCTCAAGCGCATCGAGCAGTTGGGCCTGGTGGTGCGGCGCCGGGCGGTGCAGGACGAGCGTGAAGTGCACCTGGGCCTGACTGGCCAAGGCGTGGCGCTGCGCGACCAGGCCGCCACCTTGCGTGAGCGGCTGATCTGCGCCAGCGGCATTGACCTCAACCAGTTGCAGCCCTTGCAGCAAGGGTTGGAGCAACTGATGGCGCAGCTCACGGCGCGAGGTTGAGCGGTATCCAGTGGTCGATGAGGGTGATCAGCTCTTCGCGGCGGAACGGCTTGGCCAGGTAATCGCTCATGCCCGCCGCGCGGCAGCGTTCGCGCTCCTCGGGCATGGCGTTGGCGGTCAGGGCCACGATCGGTAGTTGCGGCCAGCGCCCGCTCTGGCGGATGCGTCGGCTGGCCTCGTAGCCGTCCATGACCGGCATGTTGCAGTCCATCAATACCAGGTCGTATTCCTTGTCTTCCAGCGCCGCCAGGGCCTCGCCGCCGTGGGCGGCCACTGTCACCTCGCACCCCAGCTTGCTGAGCATGCCCTTGGCTACCAGCTGGTTCACAGGGTTGTCTTCCACCAACAGGATGCGCGCGCGCCGCGGCGGTGCTTCGCCGCGTTCCAGCGCCAGTTGCTGGCTGGGCTCGTCGCCCAGCAGGGTGCGCCGCAAGGTCTGGTACAGCGCGTTGCGCGCCAGCGGCCGGGCCTGCTGTTGCAGCGGGCTGAGGGCGGTGGCCTGTTCGCTGGGCAGGAAGTTGCCGTAGGCGGTCACCAGCAGGATCGGCGCGGTAACGGCCGGGCGCAGGCCGAACAGGCAGTCCAGGCAGTCGGTAATCAGCAGGTCCGGGTTCAGGCCTTCCAGCGGCGCGTCGGTGCTCAGCCGCTGGTAATCCAGGCCCCAGCCGGGCAGCAGGCTTTGCAGCAGTTCGGCGAGGCCGCTGCTGGCCGGGCTGATGGCGATGACCTTGCCCTTCAAGGGGGCAGGGGGCACAGCGGGGGTGTGGGTCAACAGCGGCAGGTCGGCGCTGAAGCGGCTGCCAAAGCCGGCTTCGGAGCTGATGCTCAGGCGCCCCTGCATGGCTTCGCACAGGTTGTTGGTCAGCGCCAGGCCCAGGCCGGTGCCGCCGTATTGGCGGGTAATGCCGGCGCCTGCCTGGGTGAATGGCTGGAAGATCTTGACCTGGGCTTCCTGGGGGATGCCGATGCCGGTGTCGCACACCTCGATGCTGACGCCGCCAGGGTAGGTGCTCAGGCGCACGTCGACGCGGCCGAAACGGGTGAACTTCAGGGCGTTGGACAGCAGGTTGCTGACGATCTGCCGCACGCGCGTGGGGTCGCCCAGCACCATGGCGGGGAACCGGGGGTCAATCAGGCAGGCCAACTCGACGCTGGGCGCAGCGTTCTGCGACAGCAGGTTGGCGGTGTCTTCCACCAATGCACCGAGGTCGAAGGGGATGCGTTCCAGCTCCAGCTGGCCGGCGTCGAATTTCGACAGGTCGAGAATATCGTTCAGCAGCTCCACCAGCACCTTGCCCGAGTCGTGGGCGATAGACAGCTGCTGGCGCTGCTCGGCGTTCAGCGGGCTGTCCAGCGACAGCGCGATCATGCCCAGCAGGCCGTTCAACGGGGTGCGGATCTCGTGGCTCATGTTGGCCAGGAACGCGGCGCGCGCCTGGGCCATTTCCATGGCGGTGCGCCGGGCGTTTTCCAGCTCTTCGTTGGACAGGCTCAGGCGAATGTTGCTGGCCTTGAGCTCGGTGGTGCGCGCCGAGACGATGTTCTCCAGCTCCGCCAGGTAGTCGGTGAGGCGGTTCTCGGCGGTGCGCCGCTGTTGGATCTCGGTGCTCATGCTGACGAACTGCTGGTTTGCCGCGCGCACCAGCACGCCAATCTCGTCTTGCTCGTGGCCGGGCGGGTACTCAAGCTTGGTCGGCTTCGAGGCATGCGGATTGGAGTTGCTCAGGGCACTGATCACCCGCACCAGCGGCTTGGTCAGCATGGTGTAGAACAACGCTAGCATGATGCCCGCCAGCAACAGGCTGCGCAGGAAACCGGAAAACAGGGTGATCTCGGCGCGGCGCAGGAAGCGCGTGCCGAAGGCCAGGGTGTCGACGTCCAGGTGCAGGGTGCCCAGGCGTTCGCTGGGCATATGGCTGAGGAACAGAGCGTCGTCGTAATTGCGGCGCTCGCCGAAGAGGAAATCGCTGACGAAGCGGTAGCGGCTCTCGGTGCGCGGGCGGCTGACGTTGGCCAGCACGGTATTGTTGTTGTCGGACAGGCGCGCGCCCACAATCGACTCGGAATGCAGCAGCCCCGCCGCCAGTTCCTTGGCCAGCTCGGCGTCGATGTTGTAGGCAATGCGTGAAGCCGGGTTGTGGCTGATTTCCAGCAGCGACACCATCTCGCGGTTGATGGCGGTGTCGACGTTGGCATAATCGATGCCGATCTGCACAATGCTGAGCAATGTTCCGATAATGAAGCCGACCACTACTGTCAGTCGAGCCTGTTTGTATGACAGTCTGTGGGTGAACTTTATATCCATATATACCGGGCCAAGGGTTCGTTCCGTGCGCGCTGGGCAAGCATAGCTGAAGTGCCGTCGTTATCGGCGCAGTCATTTCACTATATCGACAGCGCGCCTGCGCGTTTTACTGTGAAATTGTGCAAAGGAGAAGTCATGGATTCGCGTCTGGAAGCATTCCTGCAACGCGCCGAATCGGTGTTGGCGCGCCTGGAGCCGTTGTTGCCGGCCGTGCGCCCACAACTCGACTGGGCCCAGTGCCTGGCCGCGCGCTGGCAGCGGGACGGCCGCACGGGTTATTTGCTGCCGCTGCAGGTCAGCCTGAACACGCGCCTCACCGACCTGATCGGCGTGGACCGCCAGCGCGACCAGCTGGGCGGCAACACCCGTCAGTTTCTCCAGGGCCTGCCGGCCAACCACGCATTGTTGTGGGGTTCGCGCGGCACTGGCAAGTCGTCGCTGGTGCGTGCGCTGCTGGCCGAATATGCAGGGCAGGGGTTGCGCCTGATCGAAATCGAGCGCGACCACCTGGCCGACCTGCCGCGCGTGGTGGAGCAACTGGCAGGCCTGCCGCAGCGCTTCGTGCTGTTCTGCGACGATTTGTCATTCGAGTCGGGGGAGGGCGATTACCGTATCCTGAAAAGCGTGCTCGACGGCTCGCTGGAGTCGGCGCCGGACAACGTGCTGCTGTACGCCACCTCCAACCGCCGGCACCTGGTGCCGGAGAAAGAGAGCGACAACGCCCACTGGCAAAACGTCGACGGCGAAATTCACCCCAGTGAGGCGGTGGAAGACAAGATCGCGCTGTCGGACCGTTTCGGCCTGTGGCTGTCGTTCTACCCGTTCAACCAGGAGCATTACCTGAATGTGGTCGAGCACTGGGTGGGCGTATTTGCCCGCCAGGCCGGCCTGCAGTGGCAGCGCACCGCGGAGCTGGACATCCTGGCGGCGCGCTGGGCTACCGGCCGCGGCAACCGCAACGGCCGCTGCGCCTATCAATTTGCCCGTTACTGGGTGGGTCTCAAATTACTGGAGCAACCGCAATGATCGATTTGAACAGCACCGGCCAGGGCCTCGAAGGCTACGCGATGCTGACCGCGCAACTGGAATCGCTGCTCGCCGACGAGCGTGACTTCATTGCCAATGCCTCGCAGTTCTCTGCGTTCCTCTACAACTATGTAGATGACCTGAACTGGGCCGGCTTCTATATCAACCGCAACGAAGAGCTGGTGCTGGGGCCGTTCCAGGGCCAGGTAGCCTGCGTGCGCATTCCGTTCAGCAAGGGCGTATGCGGCGCTGCGGCAGCCACCCGCCAGACCCAGCGCGTGGAAGACGTGCACGCCTTCCCGGGCCACATTGCCTGCGACAGTGCCTCGAACAGTGAGTTGGTGGTTCCGCTGGTGAAGGACGGCCGCCTGCTCGGCGTGCTGGACCTGGACAGCCCCAAGCTGGCGCGCTTCAGCGAAGCGGACCAGGCGGGGATAGAGAAGATGGTGGAGATTTTCCTGCGTTCCACCGACTGCTGATTCGGTGATGCACCCCCTGTAGCAGCAACTGTCTTGTGGGAGCTGGCTTGCCAGCGAGCTTTTATGGCCCCAAGAGCTCGCTGGCAAGCCAGCTCCCACAGGGTGTAGCAGCTGCCGAAGGCGGCGTCGGCAACGACGCGGCCCTGGGGCCGCTGCTACGGGTCAATCGTAGATGACTTTCTTCTTCCACTCGGGCTCGACTTCCTTCAGCCCTTCGGTCAATTCGTTGTGGTCGTCTTCGCTCGGTGCATTGCTGTCCAGCACCAGGGCGTTGGCCCGCGCCAGCAATTTCTCCATGTACTTGAGCTGTTCCTGGTAAACCGCCGGCTCCGGCTGCTTGCGCAGGTACTGTGCGCCGCGCTCGAACGCCAGGCGCGCCTGCCCGGGTTGTTCGGCCGCCAACGCCGCCTGCCCCAGGTTGTTGAAGAACTCGATGTGCAGCAGCACCAATATATGACGGATCTCGCGGATCCAGTGCTTGGCCTCGTTGGCCGGCAGGAAGCCGTCCTGGGCGGCGCGGGTCACCTGGGCATGCAAGGCTTCGAGCAGGAAGCGCACGTCCTTGGCCTTTACCTCGGTCTGGATGGGCACCGGCGCATTCTTCACGGTGATGCCTTCGCCCTTGCCGATCTCCGCTTCCAGTTCCACCAGCCGTGCCTTGATGGCGGCGTTGCCTTTGTCCTGGGCCAGTATGCGTTGGTTGAGGTTGAGTTCCAGGCGGGTCAGCAGCAGCTTCAATGCCGGTGTCATGAATTGCCCGGGGAAGGTCTCGGTGATCTCGCCACAGCGGCGCAAGCGGTCTGCCAGCTCATGCTTGAGCTTGGTCTTCTCCAGCTTGTTGGTCTCCACCACGTTATTCAAGTAACCGATGGCGATCAATATAACGATCCCCGCTACTATAATCAGGGTGATCATGAGTGGTGTCACCGTGTAAGCCTCGTCAGATTGTCGTCCATTTGAGTGTAGTGGCTAAGCCACAGCCCGGATAGAGGCTATCGCCCGAAGGCCGCCGCGCCGGGCTGGCAAACGCCGCTCCCGGTCAGGTTGTCGGCAGGGAAGTCATTGATTTAAATAAATTTATCATTGGGGGTTGACGACTTCCCAAACCACCCCTAGAATGCGCGCCACTTGCAGCGTAAAGCACACAGCGAAACGCAGCAGGGAGTGAATGTTGTAGCGTGTCCCCTTCGTCTAGTGGCCTAGGACACCGCCCTTTCACGGCGGTAACAGGGGTTCGAGTCCCCTAGGGGACGCCAATGCGGGAATAGCTCAGTTGGTAGAGCACGACCTTGCCAAGGTCGGGGTCGCGAGTTCGAGTCTCGTTTCCCGCTCCATTTTTAAACAGCTTCGCTTTCGGGCGGGGTTGAGTGAAACCAGAACCAAGCCTTCGGGTACGGGTCTGGGCACCGAAACACACACCATGTGTTCCGGGCAGCGTGTCCCCTTCGTCTAGTGGCCTAGGACACCGCCCTTTCACGGCGGTAACAGGGGTTCGAGTCCCCTAGGGGACGCCATTTGCGGGAATAGCTCAGTTGGTAGAGCACGACCTTGCCAAGGTCGGGGTCGCGAGTTCGAGTCTCGTTTCCCGCTCCATATTCATCAAGAACGCCGCTCACTGAGCGGCGTTTTTGTTCGTGCCGAAAAAAGTATGCCCCGTAGCAGCTGCCGCAGGCTGCGTCCGGCGTCGGTCCTGCGTTGCTCCAGGACGCGGCCTTCGGCCGCTGCTACGGGATGCGAGGTGCCTTCAGGGCCTTTGACGGGTGATTTCGGTAACCCTGTGAAAAAAAACGAAATTTTTTTAAAAAAGGGCTTGCCAAGATCTTCGAATAGCTGCAAAATCTGCCCCATCGAAACGCTGATAAACATCAACGATTTCAACAAGATAGCTGCTACACGAAGTTGTCTTCAAGCGGGAATAGCTCAGTTGGTAGAGCACGACCTTGCCAAGGTCGGGGTCGCGAGTTCGAGTCTCGTTTCCCGCTCCAAATTAAATCAAGAACGCCGCTCACTGAGCGGCGTTTTTGTTTGTGCGTCATTTGGCCCGACGGCAGGCATGGGGTGCGGCATTATCCAGCCTTCACGTCTTTCCCCCAATGTGCCATCATTCGCGCCGCAAAACCGGGTCGTCAGGCCGTTCGGCATGGTCCGAATTCGCCCTGGCACCCTCCGGGCACAGCCCCAGTCTTCGCCTTTTTCCATCTCGCGCCTCTACGTGTCACTCGTCGTGCGTCTCAGGTTTGCACAGGGCACCTGGTGGCCTTGTCTGCCGTCTATATAGTAGCCGTGGGGTTGATCACGCCGCCCAGTGATCATGCTCGCGACGATCCAAGGAATGTGTTCGTCAATGTTAAGAAAAGTTGCAATCATAGGTACCTCCTTCCGCTTCCCGGGTTCTGATCGCGAGACGTTCTGGCAGAACCTCCAGCAGGGGCGGGACCTGGTGACCCAGGCCGATGCCACACGCTGGTCTCATGAAGAGTACCTGCACCCCGACAAGGCGCACCTGGGCACGGCCTACACCTTCGCGGCAGGCTCGCTGGGGGATATCTCCCGCTTCGACGCCGGTTTCTTCAATATTTCCCCGCGCGAAGCGGCGAGCATGGATCCCCAGCAGCGGTTCCTGCTGGAGATGGGCTGGGAATTGTTCGAGAACGCCGGGGTGAAACCCTCGCGCCTGCGCGGCAGCAACTGTGGTGTGTACCTGGGCGTAGCCAGCGTCGACAACGCCTACCGCCTCACCGAGGACATGGCGGCGATCGACGCCGGCACGGCCACGGGCAACTCTTCGAGCATTACCGCCAACCGCCTGTCGTACTTCTACGACCTGCGTGGCCCGAGCATGACCGTCGACACCGCCTGCTCCTCGTCGCTGGTGGCCTTCCACCAGGCGCACAAGGCTATCCAGAGCGGCGATATCGACCAGGCGATCACCGGCGGCATCAGCCTGCACCTGCACCCGTTCGGTTTCCTGATCTTCTCCAAGGCGTCCATGCTGTCGCCTACCGGCCGCTGCCACTCGTTCGACGAGTCCGGCGATGGCTACGTGCGTTCCGAAGGCGCCGGCCTGTTCCTGCTCAAGGCCTATGACCTGGCCGTGGCCGACGGCGACAACATCCTGGCCGTGGTGGCCGGCAGCGCCGTCAACACCGACGGGCGCAAATCCAGCCTGACCCTGCCCAGCGCCGATGCCCAGGCCGACCTGATTCGCCAGGCCTACGGCAATGCCGGCATTCACCCCGACCAGCTCGACTACCTGGAAGCCCACGGCACCGGTACCGCGGTCGGCGACCCCATCGAAACCCGCGCACTGGGCGAGGCGCTGGGTGCGCAGCGCAGCCGTGTGCTGCCGATCGGCTCGGTGAAAAGCAACATGGGCCACCTGGAAGCCGCCTCCGGCGCCGCTGGCCTGATGAAAGCGCTGTACTGCCTGCAGCACCGCGAGGTGCCAGCCACCATCGGCATCACCAGGCTCAACCCCAACATCCCGTTCGCCGACCTCAACCTGCAGGTGGTCACCGACACCCTGGCGTTGAAGCCTGAAGGCGAGCTGGTGGTGGGGGTCAACTCGTTTGGCTTCGGCGGTGCCAACGCCCACGTCATCCTGCGCAGCCACGTGGCCGCGCCTGCCGCCGCGCAGCCGGTGGAAAACCGTGCGTTGCCGCTGGTGCTGTCGGCCAAGGACAGCGACGCGCTGGCGCAGGCCGCTGGGCAAATGGCCGAATTCCTCAGTGCCGGCACCACGCCGGCGCTGTACGACGTCGCCTACCAGGCGCTGTACCGCCGCGACCTGCATGCCCACCGCCTGGTGGTCATCGATGCTGACCGTAAGGCCATGGCCCAGGCGCTGGTGGACTTCGCCGCCGACCCGTCGGTGAGCGAGCTGAGTTCGCTGGTGGAAAGCGGCCGCGCGGCCGACCAGGCCAGCGGCCCGGTGCTGGTGTTCTCCGGCAACGGCTCGCAGTGGCAAGGCATGGGCAAGGCCCTGCTCGACGACCCCGATTTCAGCGAAGCCGTGGCCCAGATCGACGCCATCTTCCAGCCCATGGCCGGCTATTCGCTGCGCGCCGAGCTTGCCGGTGACAACGGTGACGGCCGCTATGCGCTGACCGAAATCGCCCAGCCCGCGTTGTTTGCCCTGCAGGTCGGGGTTACCCGCATGCTGCAGCGCCGTGGCGTACAGCCCGTGGCAGTAGTGGGCCACAGCGTCGGCGAAGTCGCCGCCGGCTGGGCCTGTGGCGCCCTGAGCCTGGCCGACGCCACGCACATCATCTACCAGCGCAGCCGCCTGCAGGGCCTGACCCGTGGCACCGGGCAGATGTCGGCGGTTGGCCTGTCGGCCGACGCCACCCGAGCGTTGATCGAGGAACTGGGCCTGCACGGCCGCGTACATATTGCCGGTGAAAACAGCGCCAAGGGCGCTACCGTGGCCGGCGCCGACGCCGACCTGAGCCAGTTCGAGGCCGTGCTCAACGAACGCCAGATCTTCGTCCGCCGCCTGGCGCTGGACTACGCCTTCCACTCGCCGGCCATGGACTGCATCGCCGAGCAGGTGGTGGCGGCACTGGCCGACATCAAACCGTCGGCCGGCGCCATTCCGTTCTATTCCACCGTGACTGGCCAGCGCCTGTCCGGCGAGGGCCTTGGCGCCGAATACTGGTGGCACAACATCCGCAAGCCGGTGCTGTTCCAGCAGGCGGTGCAAGGCCTGGTGGCCGAAGGCCTGAACGTGTTCGTGGAAGTGGGCCCGCACCCCATCCTGCGCAGCTACGTCAACGATGCGCTGCTGGCCGAGGGCGTCGAAGGCGCCGTGGTCGCCACCCTGCAGCGCAACAATCACAGCACCCAGTTGGTGGACCGCAGCCTGGCGCGCCTGCTGATCGCCGGGGTCGAGCCGCAACTGGCGCACACCTTCCCGGTGGCCGGGCGCTTCGTGCACCTGCCTGCCTACCCATGGCAGGGCGAGCGCTTCGTGCTGCCGGTCACCAGCGAGACCGCCGAGCTGCTGCAGCGCAAGCGCGTGCACCCTTACCTGGGCCACGGCCTGCCGCACACCCCGCTGGTGTGGGAGAACCGCCTGGACACCCGGCTGTTCCCCACCCTGGCTGACCACAAGGTTGGCGAAGCGGTGCTGTTCCCGGGCGCTGGCTTCACCGAACTGGCCCTGGCCGCGGCGCTGCAATTGCAGCCGGGCGAGTTCGTCGACATCGAAGAGCTGGAAATTCACAACCCGCTGATCCTCGGCGCCGAAGGCAGCCGCAAGACCCGCGTGCGCATCGACGACAGCGACGGCACCCTGCACATCAGCTCGCGCCACCACGGCGAGAACGAAGCCTGGGTGCACCACGTGGTCGCCCGTTCCCCGGGCGAGGCGCGCGGTGTGATGCTGGACGTGCGTGCCCCCCAGTTGCCGGCGCGCGAAGCAGACTTCGACCGCCAGGCGCACTTGCGCCTGACCAGCGCCGTGGGCCTGAACTACGGCCCCGCCTACCAGGCCGTGGAAGAAGGTTGGCTCGACGGCCAGCGGGTGCTGGCGCGCCTCAGCGTGCCGGCTGCCATCGCCGCCGAACTGAATACCCTGCACCTGCACCCGGCGCTGCTGGACAGCGCCTTCCAGCTGATCACCCAGCTGCTGGCCGGCGAAGGCCGCAAGAGTGGTGCGCTGGCGTTCGTGCCGGTGAAGCTGGGGCGCATCGCCTTCAGCCGCCAGGCGGGCACCCCGTGCCTGGCCGAAGTGCGCCTGGTGCGCCGTTCCGAGCACTCGCTGCTGGCCGACTTCGTGCTGTACGACAGCACCGGTGCCGCCGTCATCAGCATCAGCAACGCGCGTTTCCGTGGCGTGCGCCTGCACCGTGACCGCTCCGAAGACGTCAAGCAGGTCGCTACCGTGGCGGTGGCCAAGCCGCTGCCGGGCATGCCGGCGCCGGCGCTGGCGGCCGACAGCCTGAGCCCTGCGTTGCAGGCGCGCCTGGGCGCGGTGGCCAACGACGCCGTGGCCCAACGCTACGTGGATGAAGTGGAGCCGCTGCTGGACAGCCTGTGCAGCAGTTTCGTGCAAGACCTGCTCGACAGCCACGGCGGCGCCCTGCATGTGCCGACCCTGCTGGCCCAGGCCCCCCAGGCCGAGGCCTTGCTGGCCTCGCTGCTGGCGTACGGCCGCGACGACGGCAGCCTGCTGGCCGACGGCGACACCTGGCGCCTGGCCGAGCCGGGCCCGCGCCCTGGCAGCCAGGCCATCTGGCAGGCGCTGTTCCATGGCTACCCGGAACACTTCCAACTAATTCACTCGGTAGGCCAGGTGGGCCTGCACCTGCCGGCGCTGCTGCGTGGCGAGCGTGAGGTGCAGCAACTGCTGCCGCGCGAAACCTCGCGCGCCGGCCTGGCGCGCCAGGTGCTGGGCGCCGCCGGCCAGCAGGCATTGCTGCAGTCGCTGCTCGACACCCTGGCGCAGCGCCTCGCCGGCCTGGCTGCCGGCCAGCGCCTGCGGGTACTGGAAATCGGCCTGCAGGGCCAGCCGCTGGCCCAGGGCCTGTGCCCGCTGCTGGACTTCGACCGCATCGACTATCACTACCGCAGCGCCGACGCCGAAGCCGGCGAGCTGCTGAAAGGCGAATTCGCCCAGGTGCAGGTCAGCACCCCAGCCGATGCGCTGGACGCAGTCTTCGACCTGGTGCTGGTGCCCAGCGACCTCGCGGCCCTGGACAGCATCAGCCAGGGCCTGCGCCAGGCCGCAGCCGTGCTGGCCGATGGCGGCCAACTGGTGCTGATGGCGCAGCACCCGGCGCGTTGGGCCGACTTCCTGTTCGGCGCCTGCGCCGACTGGTGGCTGGCGCTGCCCGAGCAGGGCAACCTGGGCGCGCAACAACGCCCGGCGTTCTGGCAGCAAGAGCTGCAACGCCACGGCCTGAGCTGCGCTGCTCCCATCGAGCTGGCCCCGGGCATGGCTGCGGGCAGCTACGTGTTGGTGGCCCAGGCCGCCCAGCCGCGTGCCGCCCAACAAGCTGCGCCGGCACCGGCCCAGCAATGGCTGCTGGTGGCCGACCCGCAAGGGCCGGAAGCGGCCCTGAGCCAGGCCCTGCAAGCCGTGTTGCAAGGCGCGGGGCAGGGCGTGACGCTGCTGCCGGCCGACGCCGTGCAGGCGGGCACGCTGCAGCCGGGCACCGATCACATTCTGTTGCTGGCCGGCCTGTTCGGCGGCCAGGGCCTGCCGGGCCAGGCCGACCGCTGCATGCTGGCGGCGCGCCTGGTGCAGGGCTGCGAGGCGGCGGGCATCACCCCGACGTGCTGGCTGCTGACCAACAACGCCTGGCACCCGCAGGCAGGCGAGCAGCCCCTGGGCGCTATCGCCGACGCTGCCCTGTGGGGCTTCGGCCGCACCCTGGCCAACGAAAGCGGCGCCTGCCGCGTGCGCCTGCTGGACCTGGCCGCCGATACCCCGGCTGCCGCGCTGCTGCCGGTGCTGCTGGCCGCCGACGCCGAGACCGAAATGGCCGTCGACGCCCAAGGCTATCGCTTCGTACCGCGCCTGCGCGTGCAGGCCCGCGTGCGCCCAGCGCAGGCTGGCGGCGAACAGCCGGTGGTCAGCCTTGGCTTCGACCAGCCGGGGCAGCTGCGTAACCTGCGCTGGCAAGTGCAGGCGCCGCTGAGCGCCGCCAGCGACCAGCTGGATATCGACGTGCAGGCCACCGGCCTGAACTTCCGCGACGTGATGTACGCGCTGGGCCTGCTATCCGATGAAGCCATCGAAAACGGCTTCTCCGGGCCTACCCTGGGCTTCGAGTTCGCCGGCGTGGTGCGTGGCAAGGGCAGCGACGTGCAGGGCGACTTCCAGCCCGGCGACCGCGTCGTCGGCTTCGGCCCGCGCAGCTTTGCCAACCGCCTGGTCACCCAGGCCAACGCCGTGGCGCGCATCCCCGAGGGCATGTCGTTCGAAGCCGCGGCCACTATCCCCAGCACCTTCTTTACCGTGTTCTACGCCTTGCAGCACCTGGCGCGACTGGAGCCGGGCGAGAAGATCCTGATCCACGGCGCCGCCGGCGGCGTGGGCATCGCTGCCGTGCAAATCGCCAAATGGTGTGGCGCGCAGATCTACGCCACCGCCGGCAGCGACGAAAAACGCGACTTCCTGCGCCTGCTGGGCGTGGAGCACGTGTTTGACTCGCGCTCGCTGGCCTACGCCGACGAAGTGCTGGCCATCACTGGCGGCCGTGGCGTCGACGTGGTGCTCAACTCCCTGGCCGGTGAAGCCATCAACCGCAACTTCCAGGTGCTCAAGCCGTTCGGCCGCTTCCTGGAGCTGGGCAAGCGTGACTTCTACCAGAACACCAAGATCGGCCTGCGGCCGTTCCGCAACAACATCAGCTACTTCGGCATCGACGCCGACCAGCTGATGAGCGAGCGCCCCGAGCTGACCCGTCGCCTGTTCGCGCAGATGATGGACCTGTTCAACGACGGCACCCTGACGCCGCTGCCCTACCGCGAGTTCGATGCCAACGACGTGGTCGAAGCCTTCCGCTACATGCAGCAGGCCCGCCAGATCGGCAAGATCGTGGTCACCTACCGCACGCCGCTGCAGCACGTGGCCGAACGTGCGGCCGAGGTGCCCGCCTGCCTGCAACTGGATGCCCAGGGTACCTACCTGGTCACCGGCGGCCTGGGCGGCTTTGGCCTGCGCACGGCGCAGTGGCTGGTGAGCAAGGGCGCCCGCCACCTCGTGCTGCTGGGCCGCCGCGGCCCGGCTACCGAAGAGGCGCAACCGGCCCTGCGCGCCTGGCGCGAACAAGGGATCGACGTGCGCGCCGTGGCCTGTGACATCACCGACCGCGCGCAGTTGGCCAGCGTGTTCGCCGACATTGCTGGCCGTGCCCAACCGCTGCGCGGCGTGGTGCACGCGGCCACCGTCATTGACGACGGCCTGATCCGCAACCTGCAGCGCGAGCAGCTGGAGCGGGTGCTGGAACCCAAGGCCATGGGCGCGCAGTTGCTGCATGAACTGACCTGCGACCTGGCGCTGGAATTCTTCGTGATGTTCTCGTCGGCCACCACCCTGTTCGGCAACCCCGGCCAGGCCAACTACGTGGCCGCCAACCACTGGCTTGAAGCCCTGGCCCGCCACCGCCACGCCCTCGGCTTGCCGGCCACCAGCGTGCTGTGGGGCGCCATCGACGACGCCGGTTTCCTGGCCCGCAACCAGGACATCAAGGAAGCCCTGCAAGGGCGCATGGGCGGCGCCGCGCTGCGGGCCGCCGAGGCGTTGGACAACCTCGAAGGCATGCTGCTGGAAGGGCGTTCGGGCCTGGGCGTGCTGGAGCTGGACTGGAAAGCGCTGTCGCGCTTCCTGCCTTCCGCCGGCGCGCCGAAGTTCGCCGAGCTGGCACGCCTGCAAGGCGGCGAGCAGGACGACGACAGCGACGCCGACGACGTGCAACGCCTGCTGGCCGAGCTGGATGACGAGGCGCTGACGGAAGTCTTCGCGCAAATGCTCAAGCAGGAAATCAGCGAGATCCTGCGCCTGCCGGTGGCCCGCCTGGACGCCAGCCGCCCACTGCAGGAGCTGGGCCTGGACTCGCTGATGAGCGTGGAACTGGTGGTAGCGGTGGAAGAGCGCTTCGGCATTCGCCTGCCGGTGATGGAACTGAGCGACAGCTCGTCCATCGACAAGCTCACCCGCCGCATCATCGAACTGCTGCGCGGCACCCAGGCGGTGTCCGACGGCGACGAGCAGCAGGCCCTGGCCAAGAACACCCTGGCCCGCCACGGCGTCGAGCTGAGCGCGCAGGACCTGGCGCAACTCGACGGCGGTGCCTCCACCCGGTTGATCAATTGAGATGGCTACCATGAACCGCAATCCCCCGGCCGGCCTGGCCGGCTCCGCCAAGGATCAACTGATTCAGCAGGCGCGCGAACGCCGCCTGCGCCAGGCCGGTGGCGAGCCGGCACCGTCGCTGGAAGCTGCGCAACAGGCAGCGGCCAAGGTGCCGGAGCAGTTCTACCGCTTCGCCCTGCACCCCGGTTACCAGCAGCTGCGCGTGATGATGCAGAGCGCCGCGCAGATGGGCCTGAGCAACCCGTTCTTCAAGCTGCACGAAGGGCGCGCCGAGGCCAGCACCACCATCGGTGGCCAGGCCTACGTGAACTTCGCCAGCTACAACTACCTGGGCTACGCCAACCACCCGCAGGTGGTGGACGCGGCCAAGCAGGCCATCGACCAGTACGGCACCTCGGTGTCGGCCAGCCGGCCGGTGTCCGGCGACCGCCCGCTGCACCGTGAGCTGGAGCGCGAACTGGCCGAGCTGTATGACGTCGAGGACGCCATCACCTTCGTCAGTGGCCACGCCACCAACGTCACTACCCTGGGCTACCTGTTCGGCCCGCGTGACCTGATTGTGCACGACGAGCTGATCCACAACAGCGTGCTGCAGGGCATTCAGTTGTCCGGTGCCCGGCGCCTGAGCTTCGCGCACAACGACTGGCAAGCGCTGGACCGCCTGCTGGGCGAGCAGCGCCAGCACTTCGAGCGCGTGCTGGTGGTGCTGGAAGGTATCTACAGCATGGACGGCGACTACCCCGACCTGCCGCGTTTCGTCGAGCTCAAGCAGCGCCACAGGGTGTTCCTGATGGTCGACGAGGCGCATTCGCTGGGCGTGATGGGTGCCACCGGCAAGGGCATCCGCGAGCACTTCGGCCTGCCGGGCAATGCCGTCGACCTGTGGATGGGCACCCTCAGCAAGACGCTGTCCAGCTGCGGTGGCTACATCGCCGGTGAGGCGGCGCTGGTGGAACACTTGAAGTTCCTGGCGCCGGGCTTCCTCTACAGCGTCGGCATGCCGCCACCGGTGGCGGCCGCGGCGCTGGCGGCGTTGCGCTGCATGAAGGCTGATCCGTCGCCGGTGGCGGCGGTGCAGGCGCGTGGCAAGCAGTTCTTGCAACTAGCACGCGCGGCCGGCCTGGACGTGGCCACCAGCACCGGGCTTGCGGTGATTCCGGTGATCACCGGCAGTTCGCTGAAGGCCACGCAGCTGTCGGCGGCGCTGTTCCAGCACGGCGTCAACGCGCAACCGATCCTGTACCCGGCAGTGCCGGAGAAGGCGGCGCGGGTGCGTTTCTTCGTGTCTTGCCTGCATTCCGAGCAGCAGATCGCCGACACGGTGGCCCTGGTGGCCCGGGAGCTGGCGCGCCTGTAACGGCGCGCCCGCCCGGCGTCACAGGTTGGAAGGGTCGTAGGCGTTGAGCCGGTCGAGGAACTTCCAATGGCTGCGCTGGGCAAAGCCCATCCACTGTTTCAGGCGGATGTCCCAGCGCATGTGGTGGTCGGCGATCAGCGGCAGGCCGAACAGGTGCGCGCCGCGCCATGGCAGGAACGGGTTGCGCCGTAGGCTGGCGTAGATCTCCACCCGGTGGCTGGACTGCACGCTGGCGCAGCGGGCATGGAAGCCCGAGGTGTCGGCCACCACCAGGGTGTTGGCCGGTACCGCGAAGCGCCGTGGCGCGGGCAGGCCCAGGCTGGCCAGTTCCGCTTCGCTGATGCGGAACGAGCCTTCGCGGTGCATCTGCTCGCTGGACGTCGCCGCACCCAGGCTCTTCTGGTATTCCCAGGCCAGGCGCTCGGGCGTCAGGCGGTGCGAACCGGGCACGTAGCAGAACGGCCCCTGGTCATCTTCCACGTCATCCAGGAACAGCCAGGCCTTGGCCGTGGGGTGGAACGTGTCCGCGTGCAGGCAGGTCTGCGGGTCCATGGGCGCCGCCACGGCGTCCACCAGAATGGCCTGCAGCTGGTAGGTGATGCCGCCGGTGTTGGACGAGGCGTAGCTGATCAGGTCGCGCATGCCCGCATCGCGTACCACCGAGGCGCAACCGGGGTTGGCGGCCAGCACATCGCTGTCCAGGCTCAGGCGGCGGGTCACGGCCTTGCCCTGGCGCATCTCCCAGCCCAGCGTGCGCAGTTCGCGCACCTCATCGCGCAGCGCCTTGAAGCGTTCGGGCGGCAGGAAGTTCTCGCGCAGGAAAAAACCGTCGCGCTCGAAGTTGGCCAGGTCTTGCGGGGCCAGGCGGCTGGCCAGCTGGCGGCGGCGCAGCTGCGCCATGTGCATCGCCAGTTGCCGGCGTTTCACGTGCAGGCCCATGGCGTTCAGCCGCGCGCTGCCCAGTACGGGGTTGTCCTGGAAGGATTTGGCGTGGGTGGCCAGTTGCAGGCAGTGCCAGGGCAGGCTGGCGTAGCGGCCCAGGGCCTTGAGTAATTCAGGCATGTGTCGGGTCCTTTGACTGTGGGGCGGCCAGGCGGTGACGCACGCCCAGCATTATCCGGAAGTAATGACCTAAAGAGGGTGGCAGCACGCGCGGCGCCAGGGCGTTGCGCGGCTGTTGTTGCAGTTGCGCCAGGGCATGCCAGGCGTCGCACGGCAGGTGGTGCTGGCAGTCGGCGTAGCGCGCGTAGTCGAGCAGGGTGGCGGCCACCAGCTCGTCCAGGTGCAGCCTGCGGGTGCGTTGCGCCAGGTGCAGACGGTCGTGGGTCAGGCCCCAGCCGGCATAGAACGGCTGGCCGTAGGTGTGCACGGTAATGCCGCGCAGCAGCGCCTCGAAGCCTGCGGTGGAGCTGAACGTGTGCAGTTCGTCGACCTGCGGGTACAGCGCGCCGATGTCGCCGTACTCGATGATCTGGTTGGCGAACCCCAGCACCTGGTCGCGGGCCAGGGCGCCGACGCGCTTGCCGGCCTCCACGTCCGGGTGCGGCTTGTAGACGATGAAGGCGTCCGGCGCGCGCTGGCGCACTGCCTCCAGCAGTTGCAGGTTGCCCCATGGCTGCGGGCAGCTGCGCAGCACGGCGGCGTCATCCTCGACCTGCCCGGGCACCAGGATGCAGCGCTGGCCGGGGGCCGCGCCAAGGCGTGGGGTAGGCCCCTTGAGGTTGTACTTGCTGACGCCGCTGGCAACGATGCGCTCGCGCAGCTGCGCGGCTTCGGCCAGCACCTGGGGCGAGTATTCGCGGCCCTGCAGGCAGCGGAACAGGTCGCTGTCGCTGGCGGGGTCGAAATGAATGCCGTGGCGGTCCAGCACCAGCGACATGGCCGGGGCATTCAGTGCCCCCAGCCCGCTGGAGCGCAGGAAACCGTCCTCGATGCGCCACAGCGGCACGCCGTAGGCCTGCGCCCGCACGGCAAGGCCCGGCGGCTCGCGCCCGGCCCACACCACCAGGCGTGCACCTTCCTCGGCCAGGCGGCCGAGCAGCTCGGGGCTGTCTTCGGCAAAGCGCAACCGGCCCCAGCGGCTGCCGAGAAAGCGCCGCACGTTGTGCTGCTTGTGGCGCTTCACGCCCAGCACCACCAGGGGCCCGGCGAACTCGCTGTCCTGGGCTTTCTGCCGCGCCAGTTGGCGCGCCACCGTCAGCACATCGGTGAGCTGGCCGGTGAGTGGGTCCACATAGCGGCAGTAGCGAATATACGCCGCTGCCACCAGTTGGCGCAGCGTGGGCCGGGCCTGGCGGCGGGGGATGGGCATGCGGTCGTCGGTCAGGCCCCAGCCGGCATAGAACGGCAGGCCGAAGCAGGTCACCGGCACGCCCAGAATCAGTGCTTCCAGGCCGGCCTGGCTGGTGCCCACGTAAACCCGGCGGGCCTGGCGGGCCAGCGACGCCCACGACACCGAGCGGGTTTCCAGGGCCACGCCACGGGCGCGGGCGGCGTCCAGCAGGCAGCTTTTCTTGTGCCCGCGCAGGCAGTCGGGGTGGATGCGCACGCGCACGTCGGCGTCGGGGTTCTCCGCCAGCGCGCAGTCGAGCATGCGCACGAAATCAGCCTCGCACAGGCCGCCGCCGGGAATCGAGAAATCGCCGTAGGTCTGGTCCACCACCAGCACCAGCGGGCGCTCGCGGCCGGGCGCCTGCTGCGGCGGCAGGTCGGGGGCGTTGTTGTACTTGCCGATGCCGGTCTGGCGCATCAGCTGAATCAGCGCCTGGGCGGTGGCCAGTTCCTGCGCATCGAACTGCTCGGGCGCCTGCAGCAGGTTCTCCAGTAGCGAAGGGCGGTCGGCCAGGTAGTGAATGCCGATCGGGTCCACCACCATCGACATCGGCGTGTCGCCTTCCACGCCCAGCGACGAGGAACGCAGGAAGCCGTCTTCCAGGGCAATGTAGGGCAGGTTCCAGCGCGCGCACAGCACCCGGGCCTGGGCCGAAGAGCGCTTGTAGCCGATGCCGGCGATGGCCTTCAGGCCCTTGGGCGCACGCGCGCCGCGGCGCCACAGCCAGAACGGCTGGCCCTCGGGTTCGAGGAAGCGCGGCAGGTGCAGCACCTTCCACGCCACCCACTGGGACATGATGCCCACCCAGCCGTCGCCGGGCACCAGGCTTTCGAGTTGCATCACCGCAGGCTTCATGGCGCCAGCCTGCGGCGCATGCCCAGCACGTGCAGGCCGGGCAGGCGCAGGCGGCTGGCCTGGCTGAAGCCGTTGCGCAGGTACAGTTGCCGCGCGCCCTTATTGCGGCCCAGCACTTCCAGGGCCACGCTGTCGGCGCCCAGCGCGCGGGCCTTGGCGCACACGGCGTCGATCAGCGCCGTGGCGATGCCCTGGCGGCGGTGCTCCTTGCTCACGCGCAAGCCATACAGGAAGAACGCGTGGTGGCGTTCGCGGTGCTCGGTGAAGCGGTACAGGGCGAAGCGCAACCAGCCGCGCCAGCGCCCGAATTCGTTGACGAACGCCTGGCCCGAGGGTGCAAACGGGCCGCGCCCGCCGTGCTTGAAACTGGCATGGCCGACCGCCTCGGTGCCCTGGAACGCGAACAGCAGGCGGTCCCAGTTGATGCTCTGGTGCAACAGCCGGTAGCGGCAGGCGTCGTTGCCCAGGAGCATGCGCAGCGAACCGCGCCCGCGCGCCACCATGCGGGCCAGGTGCTCGTCGGGCAAGTCCAGCTCGTTACCCGCGACGATTCGCAACGCGTCAGCCGGCGTTGGCATAGTCGGCCTTGCTCTGGGCAGCGGCCTGGCCGCGCTCGACGAACAGCTTGGCGAGGTCTTGCACCGGCAGCGGGCTGGCCTGCGCCGTGGCCGGGCCGCGGTTGCTCCAGATGAAGTATTCGGTGTCGCCCACTGGCGCGCCCAGCGCCTTGTACACATCCGGCAGGATAGGCACGTGGTCGCCGTAGAAGCACAGCGCGGTGGCGCGTGGCAGCGTCAGCAGGTGGCTGCGCAGCATGCCCAGCATGCGGTCGGCGTTGCCGATGTGGCGCAGGTACGGGCCCAGGTCACGCATGCCGTCGCCCAGTGGCTGGTCGAACCAGGCGCCCAGTTCGGCCGCTTCCACCTGTTCCAGGTGCAGCGGGCCGTGGTTTTCCATGGTCACCGCGTGGATGAACAGCGGTTGGGTGCGGCCCGGCTCGCTGAGCAGCTGGTTGATCTTTTCGGCCACCGCGCAGTCGCCAATGAAAGGCCCGGCTTTCTGGCTGTCGTCGAAGCTGCGCACATCAATGAACTCATCGAAGCCCAGCGCCGGCAGCACCTTGTCGCGGCCATAGAACGAGCCGTCGTAAGGGTGGATGCACACGGTGCGGTAACCCTGGCGCTTGAGGTGCATGGCAATGCTCGGCACGCCCTTGCGCGCCAGCAGGCGGTAGGGGTTGAAACGGTGCACGCCCAGGCGGTCACCGGCGATGCCGCTGAGGAAGGCGAACTCGGTGCGCACGGTGTTGGCGCCCCAGGCAGCCACTTGCAGCGGGCCGTGGGCCACGGCTTCGTCGCGCAGCTGGTCGAAGGTGTTCAGCACCTCGGGGCGAATGCCTGGCCACAGGGTGCGCACGTCGAAGAACGATTCGCTCTGCACCGACACCAGGTCTGGCAGCACGGTGGGGGTAGCGGCCGGGCTGGCGGTGAACGGCGAGCCCAGGGCGTCGAGGTCTACCGGCCGGCGCGCGGCGCCGTAGTAGTTCCACAGGCAGCTGACCAGGCCGAACCGCTGCAGGTCAGCCGAGGCGTCGAAGCTGGGCACCGGCAGGCGGCGACGGCCACCGGCCAGCAGCGCGGCGCCGATCAGCAGGGTCTGCCCGGCGTCGTACAGGGCAAACGGCGCACGTGGCTCGAAGTACAGGCCGCAGCCCAGGTAGGCAACAAACGCCAGCGCCAGGACGATGGCCTTGCCGATGCCGAAGAAGGGCAGGTACAGGCGCGGGAAGCGCACGGCGTCGCTGAAGTATTCAAAGTCGGCGCACACGAAGGGCTCGCGCAGCGAGTGGTACTTGGCGTTGCTGACCAGCACCACCAGCAGCCACACGCACAGCGCGTTGACGGTGCTGAACCACGGCCGCCCGGTGAGCGCGTACAGCACGCCCAGCGAAACCAGCCAGCTGCCCACATGCAGCAACCAGCTGCTCAGCGGGCGGCGCAGGCCGGGGCGGGGTACCAGCAAGGCTTCGAAGCCCAGGGTCAGCAACAGCCCGGCCAGCGCCAGGACGAAAAGGGGAGACGCGAACAAATCAGGCACCGTAATCCAGCCAACGCAAAATGACAGAAGAAAGACGCTGGGGGATCACCCCCAGCAGCCAGCAACCCAGGTCCAGCGGGAACGGGAAGCTGATGCGCCCCTGGTTGGCCGCCAGGCCACGGCGGATGCGCGCGGCGGCGCGCTCGCCGGTCCACAGGAACGGCTTGGGCCCGGGCATCTCGAAGCACATCTTCGATTCCACGTAACCCGGCACGATCACGTTGACGCGCACGCCTTCGGGCGCCAGCCAGTCGCGGATCGCTTCGCCGTAGGCCTTCATCGCCGCCTTGCTGGCGCTGTAGCTGGGCGTGGTCGGCAAGCCGCGCCAGCCCGCCAGGGAACTGAACAACGCGATCTGCCCGCTGCGCCGCGCGCGCATGGCCGGCAGCGCTGCTTCCACCGTGGCCATGGCGGCCACCACGTTCACTTCCACCAACGCCTGGGTGTTGCTCCACACCTCACCTTCGCCCTGGGGGCCGATGTCGGTATTGAGGCCGGCACCCACCACCACCAGGTCCGGTTGCTCGGCGGCGCTGACTTCGGCCACCCAGGCGCGCAGGGCCTCGATGTCACGCACGTCCAGCGCCTTGAGCAGCACGCGGGCGCCGGCGGCGCGGCATTGCGCGGCCATTTCTTCCAGGCGGTCGGT
Organism: Pseudomonas sp. JC1203; assembly: GCF_056175065.1. Classification (NCBI taxonomy): domain Bacteria; kingdom Pseudomonadati; phylum Pseudomonadota; class Gammaproteobacteria; order Pseudomonadales; family Pseudomonadaceae; genus Pseudomonas; species Pseudomonas sp. JC1203. Next base: position 72,103 of record NZ_JBWCAM010000012.1, on the reverse strand, counting down.
GCGCCGGCCCTGCAGGATCAGGGTCACGCCGGGGGCGGCATAGGCCGGCGCCAGGGCGCCGCCGATGCCGCCCGTGGCGCCGGTGATGAGGATGCAGCGGGGGGATTGCGTCATAGGAAAAGTTCGATTCGTGAAGTTTTTGCCATCAGCACTTCCAGTGAGTTGCTGACCGCCATGTCGATGCCGCAGCGGGTGTAGAAGCCGCCGTTGACCTGGGTGGTATGGATCACTGTGTTGCGGAAGCGCTGGAACAGGGTGTTGTCCGGCACCTGCGGGTAGCGCCAGAAATCGTCGAGGCCGCCCTGGTGGGTCAGGCCTTCGAGGTTGTAGATCGGGTCGGCCAGGGTGAACGTCGGGCGGTGGTGCAGCAGCGACGAGCCGCCCACGGTGCTGTTGATGGTCACCACGCCAGCCACGTGCGACAGCAGCGTGGGCATGTGCCCGGTTTCCAGGAAGTGCACGCGGTCGGCCATGCCGTAGTGGGCGGCACGCTCGCGGGTAATGCGGTGGTAGTCCACCAGGCCCGGGGTAAGCGGGTGGTTCTTCACCACCAGGCGCGCGTCGCCCGGTGCGTGGCGGGCGAACGACGTCATCACGTGGTCCAGCACTTCCGTCATGTTGGCGAACGGCGAGTGGTCGCGGATCTGCGAGTCGCTGTCCAGCTGCAACGGCAACAGGAAGGTGGGGTAGCGCTCGGTCGCCACCTGGTCGATTACCGCGGCGTCACGCTGGCTGGCCTGGAACAGCCGCAGCCCGTGGCGAATGAAGCCGGCGTATTCCACCGCTGCATTGAACGGCGCGTGGGTGCGGTAGTGCGGGAAGGTCAATTTGTTCAGTGCCCCGCCCACGTGGTACATCACGTCATGGAACGCGCGCGCGGCGAACGACAGCTTGAACTCGTTGCCGTTCTTGTAGCGCGGAATGTGCTTGCCCACTTCCAGGTACCACTGCGGGTCGCGGGGCAGCCGCGAGTGGTTGTTCACCCCATCGCGTTCCAGGGTGATCCAGTAAGGGCGGAAATAGCCTTCCTCGAACACATGCACGCGAATGCCGCGCTGGCGCGCCAGGCGCACCGCAGGCTGGTGCACCGGGCGGCAGTCGCCGAACAGCACCACGTCGGTCACGTCATGGGCGGCGAAACACTGGGCGTAGTAGTCCTCCAGCTGCTGCGGCGGCACCGCGCAGAAACTGCGCGTGCCACGGCCGTACAGCAGGTCGCCCATGTTGAAGGTCACACTGCGCACGCGCTGGCCCTCGGCACGCAGCGCCTGGCCCAGCCTGGCGAAGAACGGCGAGCTCACGCCCTGCAGCAGCAGGAACGAGCGCTGGGGCGTGGTGACATTGAGGCGTGAACTGCGCGGGGGCTTCAGCTCTGCGGCAACGGCCGTCTCGAAATACTCCGGAGCCAACGGAGAAGTGCTTGCGGCCATGCGGGTTTTGCTCCTTTTTGCGCGGGTAGTTCATGCCAGTGTTGTAATTCGAGCAGCGTCTGTTCCGGGGTGGTGAAGCGCTCGGTGATACGGCTCACGTACGTGGGGTAGCGAATCAACGTCGCCGCTACCAGCTCGTCCAGGCTCAGGCGCCGCTGGCGCCGTGCCTGGACGTCGGGGTGCATATCGACATCCTCTGTCAGCCCCCAGCCGGCGTAGAACGGCTGCCCGTAAGTGGTCACCGGCACGCCGCGCATCAGCGCCTCGAAGCCCGATTGCGAGGTCAGCACATGCACCTCGTCCACGGCCTCCAGCAGCTGATGGAACGGCGTGTCGCCCACCACCTCGTCACACCAGGCGCCGGTTTGATCTTCATCCGGCCCCCGCGGCCGCGTGCCCGCCAGCACCTCGGGGTGCGGCTTGTACAGCAGCCAGGCACCCGGGTGCCGGGCACGCACCGCCTTGAGCAACTGCAAATTGCTGCGAATGCGGTACGCGCCAAAGCGAATGGAGGCATCCGACTCCACCTGCCCCGTCACCAGAATCACCTGGGCCTTGCCCTCCGGGCGCTGCCACTGGCTGCCAGGCAGGTTGTACTTGGTAACCCCGGCGGCGCAGATAGCCTCGCGCAGCGCGGCGGCGCGCTGCACCAGGTCTTCGGGGCAACCGCTTTGCAACAACTGTTCCAGCCGCGAAGGGCGGGTGGCGTCGTAGTAAATGCCCAGGTCGTCGATAACCCAGGACAGCGGGCGATTCTTCGACGCGCCCAGGCCCACGGAGCGCAGGAAACCGTCTTCGACGCGGGTGATGGGGGCGCGGTGGGTGGCCAGGTGTTCGTCGTGCTTGCAGCCCCAGCTCACGGTATGCACGCCCGTGCTCAGGTCGTCGTGGTCCTTGGCGAAGCGAATGCTGCTGCCGTCGAAGAACTGATGCACCAGCGGCACCTTCCAGCGCGTGAAGCCCAGCATCTGGATGGCGGCCGGCAGGCTGCTGCGCTTGCGCCGCTGCAGCCCCAGCCAGGCCATCAGCACCTCCGGGGTGCAGGCACGCCCGGTTTCAGGGCTGATGTAGCGCGGGTAGGCCACCAGCGCGGCATGCACCAGCTGCTCCAGGCTGGCCGGCTGGCGGCGCTGTGGCGCAGGCCGGGCATCGTGGGTCAGGCCCCAGCCGGCATAGAACGGCATGCCGAAGGTGTACACGGGCACGTTCCACAACAACGCGTCGAAGCCCAGTTGCGAGGTCATCACGTACACGGCGCGCATGTGCGGCAGCAGGTCGGCGGGGTGAATGTCGGCGCTCAGCACCTGCACGCGTGGCTGCTGCGCCAGGCGTGCCAGGTCAAAGTGGCCTTGCTTGCGCCCTGCCACCACATCGGGGTGCACCTTCAGCAGCACGGTGCAATCAGGGTGGCCGGCCAATGCCGCGTCCAGCATGTGCTGGAACTCGGCGGCCCCGGCGCCCTGCAGCGAGGCGTCACCGAAGGTCTGGTCGGCCACCAGCACGCACGGGCCGGGCAGGTCGAGGGCAGTGAAGCGTGCGGCGTTGTACTTGGAGACCCGCTCGCGCTGCCAGGCGCCTTGCAGCGCCTGTGCACGGGCAAATTGCTGGTCGTCCAGCGGCTGGCCAATCAGTTGCTCCAGGCGCGAAGGCCCCTGGGCGTCGTAATAAATACCCAGGTCATCCACCACCAGCGACAGCGGTGGCTCATCGGCCCCCAGGCCTACCGAGCGCAGGAAACCGTCCTCTACCCGCAGTACCGGCAGGCCGGCTTTCGTTGCCACGCGTTCGGCCACCAGCGCGCTGGGCTTGCGGCCCCAGGCCAACAGCGCGTCGGCCTGGGCGGCATCCACGGCGCGGCCGTTGACCAGCCGGTAGTCGTCGAGAAGCGCAGGAAGGGTGCTGATCTGCTGCGCGCCCTTGGACAAAACCAGCAGGCAGGCGCGAGACGGAGACTCTATATCCATAAAAAAGGTTGCTGAACATTCCGATTGCAGAAGACGAAAAACAGGCAGGGCTCGATGAATGAGCCCTGGAAACCATGCCCAGGAAGGGCGCGGCGGCGAGTTTAATACAGAATTATGAACAGGATGGCGATTTGGCTGAACTTTCCTACACAAAAAGTAGGTTTGTCCGATATTTTCCTACGAGCGGTATGTGCTAGGCGTGCGCCCCAGTTCAATCAGGTAATCCAGCTTTTCCCGCAGCAGCGGCATCTGGCCACGGGCAAGGTGGGCCTGGGCGGTTTCCGGGCGCAGGAAATGCCACAGTGAGTTGAGCAGCAACACGTAGCGCATGTTCTCAAGGGCGGCGGCGCGCTGCGGGCCGTCCGGCAACTGCGCGCGGTAGGCCGCCACGAATTCATCGTGTGCTTTCGCGTAGCTGGCCATGTCCCGTCGGCGCAGCAGGCCGCTCAGGTAGGAACCTGCATCAAAACCGATGCGCCCGACCTTCACCTCGCTCCAGTCGATCAGTTGCAAGCCCTGGGGCGAGACGAACAGGTTCTTGCGCAGGTAATCCATGTGGCTGAAGCAGCGCGGGCTCGCCTGGGCCGCGCGGGCCAGGCGCCGCAGCACCGGCGTCAGCGCCGCCAGCGGCTGTTGCAGGCCATTGAAGCGCGCGTCGCCCGCCGCCAGTGCCCGCAGGTCGCGAAAATGCCGTGCGTAGTTGAAGCGGGGCCGCAGCAGGTACCACGGCCGGAAGAAATCCATCTGCCAATACTTGAACCGCTGCCCGCAGGGCACGGCCGCCAGGTGGGCAGCCGAGCGCTGCTCAAGCTCGGCGATGCCTTGCGCCACCCGGGTAGCGATAGCGTGCATGCGCGGCGCGCGGCCCTGCACGAAACGGGTGAAGATAATGCTCTCCCACGGCGTCTCTATCAGCCCGTAGCAGGCCGGGTGCTGGAAATGGACGCTGCCCTCCAGCACCTGCCGCTCGCGGTAGAAGCGCGCTTCCAGGCTGGAAATGAACGCCACCTTGCGGATGGACTTCTCCACCACGTCCAGCACCGCGCCCGTGGCCGGGTCTTCCAGGTGGTGGTGACGCACATAGTTGACGAACGACGCGTTGCCCGACAGTTCGGTGGTGGTGATGCGCAGCGCGGCAACGTCCACCCCCGGCAGCAACAGGCCCAGGCGCTGCCCTAGCGTTCCTTGCGCAAGCCGGTAAAGGGGCGTACTGGCCTGCAGCGGTTTGAATTCGAAACTCATCTTCCCAACATGATCAGGTGAACCGGGTCCTTCATGGACCGGCGATAGTACGGGCATTGCCCGGCCAATTCCACGCCGGGGCGTACCGTTCAGCAGGGCAGGGCCAGGGCGGGACTTTAAAGATTTCCTCAGGTTTGGCAAATCGCTACTATACGGCCCCCGAAAATCAAGGAACGATCGCTTCCCCATGAATCATCTCGCAATTGCCAAAGACGCTCTGAACGCACAGGCCCAGGCCATCAGCCAATTGGCCGACCGAATCGACGGCGAATTCCAGCGCGCCGTGGAACTGATCCTGAGCTGCAAGGGGCGCGCGGCGGTGTGCGGCATGGGCAAATCCGGGTTGATTGGCCAGAAAATGGTGGCAACCTTCGCCTCCACCGGCACACCCAGCCTGTTCCTGCACCCAGCCGAAGCCTTCCACGGCGACCTGGGCATGCTCAAGCCTATCGATGTGGTCATCCTCATCTCCTACAGCGGCGAGACCGAAGAAGTGGTCAAGCTGATCCCCAGCCTGAAATCCTTCGGCAACCCCATCATCGCCATGACCGGCAACGGCCAGTCCACCCTGGCACGCCACGCCGACATCTGGCTGGACATCTCGGTAGAGCGCGAGGTGTGCCCCAACAACCTGGCGCCCACCACCTCCACCCTGGCCACCATGGCCATGGGCGACGCCCTGGCCGTGGCCCTCATCGAAGCCCTGGACTTCAAGCCCATGGACTTCGCCCGCTACCACCCCGGCGGCAGCCTAGGCCGCAAACTGCTGACCCGCGTGCGCGACGTCATGCACGCGCCGGCCCCGGTCGTCACCCCGGCCACCAGCTTCCATGACTGCCTGCTGGTCATGACCCAAAGCCGGCTGGGCATGGCGGTTGTCATGGACGGCGACAACCTGGTGGGCATCGTCACCGACGGTGACCTACGCCGCGCGTTGCTGGGCAACGAGAACGTAGTTCGCGAGCAGGTGGCCAGCTTCATGACGGCTAACCCGCACACCATCAGCGCGGATGCGCAGCTGTCGGAGGCTGAGGCTTACATGCTGGATAACAAGATCCGGGCGTTGGCGGTGCGGGCTGAGGATGGTGGGGCTGTGGTGGGGGTTGTTGAGATTTTTGATTGAGTGTTTTTAGACCTTAATCCGTCGTATGTATGCGGGAGCCCCTCAAAGGGCTCCCGTTTTTTTTCTCAATGATTTTTGTCCCAGCTTGTGGAGTTACACCTTCCGTTCCGCACAAAATTGTGATGTAAATTTGACTATCTTGCCCGCCGGGTATAGCCCAAATACTGCAGGAAGGCCAGCGGGACAGGGATGCTCGGAAGGGGCCGAAAGAAACTGATTCTGGCCAGCTTCGATGGTTGAGGTACAACCGACTAATCACGGAGAATTATCTGGTGCGACTAGCTAAGCGACCAAAACTTATTTTTGAAATCACTGGGGCGGAGGGGCGGCTTTGAAACGCAGGGAATTTGTGAGATGGGGTGCTTTAGCGGGGGCCTCGATCGGAGCGCCTGCGGCCTATGCCGCTGGTGAGGTGTCGATGACATACGGCGCCAATATTTTCATCCAGCGTGGTAGTGGAGCGGTAAAAAGAAGCCTTGATGATAAGCTGGCCGACGCGCTATCCATCAAAGATTTCGGTGCGGTTGGTGACGGTGTCGCCAATGACACAGAACACTTTAAAAATCTTGAACAAACTCACAGTGGTCGCCCCGTAGACCTGGCGGGCTCTACCTATCTTGTAGATGTGTTGCCCGAAGGTAATATTTACGTAAATGGCTTTTTTCTAGTCGGGGGGGATAAGTTGGATGCGCTGCAAGATGCGGCGACACTTTCTTCGTCGACTTCGACCGGTGATTACGGCCCCCCCTATAAGGATGGGCGAGGTATAGGACCTTCAGTTGCAGGGCGTACAACGCCGCACCAGTGCGTGAACATCGCAAGCCAAAATTGTAAGGCGAATTTTAAGCGTTCAGGGAATTTTGTTTCCATTTATTCGCTGGCAAGTGGAAACGCATCGGGGAACTTCGCTGCAAGACAGTGTTTGGCAGGCGCCCCACAGACTGCGAACCTCGCATCGGAAGAGTGCGAGTCAATAGGGTTCAGCGGCGCCAACATGGCCTCAGCTTTTTCAAAAGCTGAGGGCGCTCGAGGTGTTAATTTGGGGACGAGGTTAAGCCATACAAGCGCCCAATATAACGCGAACATTGCCTCCAACACCTGCGATGCGGGCGGGGGGTGGGGGTTTCGCGGAACATTACGATTCGATAGTGCCGGCAGGGTTGTTAATGTTGAAATCAACCAGCCGGGTAGGGATTACACCGTCGACGACAAGATGGTAATACAGGCGCGAGAAGGACTCCCGCAAGCGCCAGCCTCCTTAAAGTTTACAGTGAATTCCTCAGGTGGCATTAGCGGCGTAGTGGTAGTGGATGGCGGGCGTGGCTACAGTGGTGTGGTGGATGTGGGTGTTATAACTCGAGGGGATCAATCGGCAAATATAGCGTCGAGCATCTCTAAAGCTCGGGGAGCTAATTCGGCAAACATAGCATCCGTTAAGTCTGTAACAGAAGGCGTCGAAAGCTTAAATGCGGCATCTGCAAACTGTACTGTTTCTGGCGAGCGGTCGGTGACGTTGGGGAGTTCCGGTTCCACGGTGGATGGCGTTGGAAGTATTGTGATTGGTGGTAATGAATCAGCGGCTGCTCACGATGGCTGTGTTGTTTTTGGTCGTAGAGTCGCTACTGCTGAAGCTCGATCGATAGTATTTGGTGATGCTTCTGATGGTAGTGCATCTAGCTCAAATAGGAAGTTTGAGGTGGGGGCCAATGGTGTGGTTAAAGCCTCTGGCAATATTGTAGGCTCTGCCAATTTTACGGATTACGCGGAGTATTTCGAAAACAAGAGCTCTGGGGTTTTGCCGCTGGGGACAATAGTGTCACTGGATGGGCGAAAGGTTCGCCCTTCGCGCCAAGGTGATACGATTCTTGGAGTGATATCTGCGACTGCGGTTGTCATTGCCGGTGATAGCCCTTTTCAATGGGCGGGTCGTTATCTTTTAGGGGAGTTCGATGAGCCTCTGTATGAAGATGTGGCGATGATAAAGTGGAAAGCTTTAGAGGGGCGCAAGGGTTTTGAAGGGCGAAAAGCTTTAGCGTTCGAAGAGAAATTGGATATTCCTGCGGATGCCATTAGTTATGTGGAGCGTTTGCCGGTTTTGAATCCGGAATATGACGACTCAATGCCAAATAAACCTCGCTCAGAGCGTCCGCTTGAATGGAGTTGTGTTGGCTTGCTTGGGCAGGTTCGGGTGAGGGTAGATGCTAGTGTGAAGCAGGGCGGCTTCGTCTCTGCTGATGAGGGTGTGGGCCGTATTTCAGAAGCCCCTACAAACTTAGTGTGTATGGAGATTCGGCATGAGTTTGATTCCCGGAAAGGATATGCGGTAGCACTTTGTTTCCTGCGATGAACCCTCCCCAAGGCCTAGCGTTACTAAGAATCGAAGTCAGGCGTGGCACCGAAATTGCTTGCGAGGTTGCGTGAGTGTCGATAATTTGGCGTCAGCTGCTGGGCTTTCGGCCGAGCGATTTGGGCGTTCGGCAGAGAAAAATAAAAATTTGAGGAGATGAACGTTGAAAGACGTCGGTTTTGAACACCCTGGTTTGGTGGATGAAGGTGTAGGTAATGTTGTTGAGGTGCACCCTTTAGCCAAGTTGGACCCTTCGGTCAAGATAACGATTAAGGGTGACGGCCATTTCTTGCGGATCGGCCCAGGAGCAGTCCTGCGGAATATTACTATTTCGTTTTCTGGCTCCATGAACCGAGTTGAAATTGGCGAAAATTGCAACTTGAGAGGTGCGATTTACGTACGCCAGAAAGGCTCGGTGGTACTGGTCGGGGATGAGACAACATTTGTAAATGCGAATATTTTTGCTATGGAAGGTCGCAAGATCGAGATTGGCAAGGATTGCATGTTTTCTAGTGGCATATATGTCCGCACTTCTGACGAGCACCCGATTTTTGATCTGGAAACGGACCTCAGAATAAACGAAGCGGCAGACATAACGATCTTCGATTCTGTGTGGCTGGGTGAGGGTGTGACCGTCTCAAAAGGGGTCAGCGTTGCCAAAGGCTGTGTAGTGGGAGCACGATCGTATGTCAATAAGGCTCTGAAACGTCAGAACGCAATCTATGCAGGGTCTCCTGCAAGATTGATCCGTGAGGGAGTCAGATGGAGCCGTAAGCTGTAACGCGGTACTGATAGAGCGGGGCCCTAATGGGCCCCCTCACTTGCATTTAAATTTCAGGATTCGTGTACGCGTACCACCGAATGGCAAGTGTATCCTTGGAATCCTGGAAGAAGGCGTTTCGATCGCGCTTGTACTTTTCGTATTTCTTCTTGTTCACAGAAAGGCGAATAAACGTCCGCTCGATAGGGCGTATAACGATACCAGCGATTCCAGAAATTTTGCTTGGTCGCATTTCTCCAATGTGAGGTTGTTTGATGACCTCTTTGGCTACAGGTTTTGCAACTGGTTTTGCCGCAGCAACAACTGGTTTGGTTTCGGGGAACGCCGCAAGGGCTCCTTTTTGCCAAACTGATTTCGCCTGATCGCTTTGGCTAATGATGAATTTTTTGTCTACGCCGCCAAACGAATCTTCAAACGCATAATTGGCCAGCAGTAGCGCGTCTGCGTTGGTAGGACTTTCCATGTAATATCGGAATAGTCGCTCGCCTAGCACAGGATCGATAACTAGGTTGTCGATCGATAGTTTGAAGCGATGGGCCAAGTCTTCAGCAAATTCTATGGCGCCTCTGTGGATTTCCCGAATCAACAGGTTTCTGGCAGCTTGTCCATCGTCATGGCGGAAGTTTGGTTTCGGAGCTTTATCCTTATCAAAGCTAAAATTGATTAGGCTGCCGTCAGCCTTGCAAGTTAAAAATTCGCAGAGGTGACGGTTGTTGATCGCAGCGCTGTTATGATCGATGCTGACGGAATCACCAGCGAAGCCTGCAACGGTGTGACCATCCAGCTCCCAGCGCTCGACGCCTTGCAGGGTGGCGTAGTAGTAGCCTTTTAGTGGGCGTTTGATCAGGGCGCCTAACGACCCTTGCATGTTCGCCTTCCAGCCGATGTCTACGACTGCAGGTGATTTTTCTGTAGTAATGTTCGTCTGCTCAAGATATTCGAGGTATGCCTCGCGCTCTTGAGCCGCTTGAATCAATATCTGCTTCGCTAGCGACACGCAAATTTGTGAGAATTCGATGCGTGCGGCGCTGTCCGAGGCTAATGTAGCGTTGCTCGATTTCAAAGCGCTCTGAGCGATAATCGATTCAATCTCAGCGTCAATTTCCAAGCCGAATCGTTGATTCAAAAGTCGGCCTAACGTGACACCAGCCTCATAGGGTTGGGACGCTACTGCGGTAATATCACTTGTGTGTTTTATTGCAGCTACCCTGGCTGCGCGGCGCGAACAGTACAAATAGGTACTGGGCACGGCGTTAGTGCGGTTCTTATTTACACGGTCATAAATTTCTTTGAGGATCCAGCCTTCCCTCGAAAGGAAATACAGGCGCGAAACTCCATCCGCTTTGGCGCGGCGCGATAACCAAAGCATGTAGGCAGTCAGCATTGGTCCGATCGACCCATAGCCAAGTCGTTGGCTGCTCCCCATGAACAATGAGTCTTGTTCAAGTTTGCCTGAAGGCAAGTCAAAAAACCGATGGGAAATCAAGCCAGCAATAACGCTTCTGGATCGTTGGCCAACACCTGAGCGAGGGTTGAAGAGTTTTTTGTAGTGGGGGTTGCTGCGCATGCGGTCAATGGCTCGAGGGATGCGGAATGCGTGCATGCCACGTTCTTGGGCCATATCTACGTCAGCGACCTTGTTGTCGCCAATATGTAAGTGTTTCGTCGGTTCAATTGATTGGTCTTTAATGACCACATCAAACAGCTGTCCTTCTTTTTTGCGGACGCCGTAGTCGCTCGAAACGTAAAGCTTCTCGAAACCCGTGTAACCGGTTTTTTCTAGCATGCGCGCCACTACATCGTGTGGAAGGTACATGTCAGAAATAATGGTTATTGGTTTTTGCGAGGCCTTTGCGATGTTCCAGAGTTTGCGGCCCAAGCAGCGAACTTCAATCAGATCGATTTCAAGTTCAATTTCCCGCTGTTTGATTTTTTCAATAAGGTCGCGAGGCGCTTGGTAGTGATTCTGGATGTGATCGTAAATTTCGTCGAGCGTGATTTCGCCCTTGGAGGATGCATTCCTTGTCTCAACTTCTGCAACCAGGCGAACGCGAGCAAAATCCTCAGTCGTACCTTTCGAGATTTTGAGGGCCTCAATTTCCAAGAATTGGTAGGCGTCAGCAGGAACTTCGACAGGGCGTGATATCAGAGTGTCAAAAACATCGAACGATATCGTGTCGATCTTGTTGTTTTTGATCGATCTCTTGAATTTCGCCGTGGTTTGGATTTCTGCTTCTAAAGTCGAGTCCGCTGCTTGGAAAATACCAACCAGTCTTTCTCCGTTGATTCGGCTGAGCACCTTGTCTTCGTAGGTGCTATCAATATCGCTGAACTTAACAAAACTATCTAGAGACTGTTTGTTTTCTTTCTTCTTGGTAATCAAGCTTTCCAGCAAGTTGATCAGGAAGTCATCATTGTGCACGATGTTGGTCGACAGCACTTGTTGGCGCTCAAAAATAAATTTAAGCAAGCTGTCGTGGGCGCGATTAATGTCTGCGCCTTGAGCGATAATACTTTTAGTATTATATGATTTTAGGAATGTGTCTCCGTATACCTCAAGGTCTTTTGACCAGAGCATTGCCTGGATCCCGACTGACGAGGAACAGGTAATAACTTTGTTTACGTGGGGTAGCAAATGTTGGGAGATATTGGGTGTTCTGTCGAATTTCTCATGATGAATGAGATTTGACCAGTTCGACTTCAGTGACAAATACGATTCAGGTGTCAAAACTGTATCGCTGATCTTTGGCGATACGTATTGGGTTGCAATGATGCCTGTGCTGGCGGGTGTGCTCGTTAGAACGTCTAGCAGGTAATCGGTTTGAGTAAGGTACGAGGTGTCGGCTTGGAACGCGTAATGATTGCTTACCTGCAGCGGAAGCAACGCAAGCTGGTCGTAAGCGCTCTGCTCGAACATACCTTCAAGAAGAGACGGTAGGGCGCTATAAGTGTCCTTGATTTCCGACTTTAAAGAAGCGACTAGCGTCGACTCAGTCAGAGAGGCATGGATAATCTCGTTGTTGAATTTGTGGATCGCCCCGTCTTTGTACAGTCCGTGCACATCAAATGTTGTTGTTGGAGGGAACGGAGCTCTGCTCAATGCCCCAGGCATCTGATGAACGATCAGAGATTCTGGGTACATCTGCTCTAGAAATGGAACCGGGTTTTCCCACAGAAGCACGGCGTCGTAGTGCTTAGCCAGCTTGGGCGTAAGTAGATTCTTGATGCGATCGACAAAAGCGATATCATCTTGTTTGTACAAGGATATCATCGGTGCAGGCACACCGCGGGTTAATGCAAATATTTCGCCAGCAGTGATGTTGATGATGTTTATGTTGCTGTTGATAACTGCTTGACCGTCATTGATATAGTCATTGACGACCAAGTCCACTTCAATGCCGCGGCCCGCTAGAAGGTTGGCTTGAAGCAGGAGGTGTTTAAGGTAGCAGTTTCGGAAAAAAAGGAGATCGCCTTGAACGGCCCAAGGTGCGTTCCAAACTAAGATTTTCATCTGGTGTCCGTAATCCAAAAGTTGGCAACGTCCCGACGAGCTACTTCGGTCGGAACAGTTTAGAAATAAAAAATGGGGGAGGAGCGCGCAGTGCTCTGCGCAGCTTCTTGCCCCCATCGAGTCTCAGTTATTTATAGGCGCCGACTGCGCGCCCCAGAACCATCGTCTGAACAACCGGGGTGATAACTTTCTGCCATTCGTAGACAGCGGCATTAGTTACGTAAATAGTGTCATCTGGTTTGATCATGATCTGACGCGCATAGAAGATCGCCGCCGGATCACGCATGTCCAGACGCAGTACTGTCGGCTTGGCGCGCGTATCGTCGCTCATGCGGAAGATGAACACGCCTTCGGGATTGGCGCTGGCTTCACGCAGGCCGCCTACGGAGCCCAAGGCGTCCAGCAGGCTAGTGTTTTGCGCAGGTAGGTCCTTCAGCCCTGGTTGCTCCACGGCACCCATGGCTACGAAGCGCTGGCGAGCGCGGTCCACGATCACTTCCGAGCTAGGACGCAGCACAGCGTTTTTGCCTCCCAGCACTTCTTCGTAGCTGAGTTGCTGAACCTGACTGCCATTGCGTACGGTGATGTTCACCAGATGCGGCTCAAGTACCGGACCACCGGCCTGGTTGATGGCATCCAGCAGGGTCAGCGGGCCTTGCAGAGTTGAGAAGCGGCCAGGGGTCTTCACCGCACCGGCAACCAACACTGAGCCCGACAGGTCGCCCACCAGTTCAACGTGGGTCTGCACGTCGGTAGTGATGCCCTTCAGCTGCTTGCGAATCAGGTTTTCAACATCGTTGATGGTCATGCCGGCTACGAACTGACGACCCACGTACGGCAGAGAGATCATGCCCTGATCGTCAATCCGTGCCTTGAGTTGCGTACCACCGGTGGCTAGCGGGGCGAACAGCGCCGAGCCCTCCGGTGCGGTGTCGGCGATCAGGACGCTCAGCACGTCACCTGCCATGAGCCGCGCGGAGGGGCCAACAGGCTTGGTGACGCTGGCAACCAGCGGTCGCTCCGCACCCTTCATGTAAGGCGCGATAGTGTTGGCGTTGATTTCGACCAGGTTGTAAAGATCGTTCTTGTCTTCGATAGCGCCCTTGTAAGGGCCTGCACCCGATAAGGTGCCCCCGCAACCGGCCAAGCTCAGGATGGCCAAGGTTGCGGCAGCGAGGTTCAGGGTGCGCTTGTTGGAAACAACTAGGGATTTAATCACGATGATCCTCGATCGAAGCAAGAATGAAGCGGGTGATGCCGTACAGCATGAGCAGGCCCAGCAGGACGGTCGCCAAGTTGTACAAGCGCTCTGGGTAGAGGGCGAGTTGCGGTGTGTTCGGGCTGACTACGGTTACCAGGGTGCGAATCTTTTTGCTGGCTTCAATACGCGCGGTGTCCAAGGCGGCAACCGCCGTTTTATAGCCGTCTTCAGCAATACCGGCATCCAGAGTCAACTGGCGGTATTGCGAGGCGACGACGTTGAGTTGGTCGCCGTCAGGAGCGGATACCAGCAGGCGCTTTTCCTTGGCCAGCTGTTGGGCAATGGCGCTTACCTTTTGCTTCTGCTGCTTGACCTGTGGAGCGTCGGCGCGAAGCTTGAAGTTCATTTCGGTAGCCACCGCTTGCGCGCGGGTGTACTGGCTCTCAAGGTCGGCAATGATGGTGGCGCGGTTTTCGGCCGAGCTGCTGCCATCCAGCACGTTGTTATCATTCTGGAACGACATCAGCGCGGTCTTGCGCTCGGTGTAATTGACGCGGGCTTTGGTCAGTTCGCCTTGCGCAAATGCCATTTGTTCGCGGGCAATACTGTGGCTCACTTCGTTAACGAAGTGCTCACTGGCCGCAAGGATAGTGCGCACCATCAACTCCGACATTTCTGGAGTAAATGCTTGCACTTCTACGCGCAGCAGGCCGGTAGTCTCATCATACGAGGCCGAAACCATGCGCTGGTAATACTTGAGCAGGTCTTCGCGCTGGGCATCCTTGGGCAGCGAGAAGAAGATGTCGCTGCGCTGTTCGGAGTATTTCTCCACCCAGTGCAGGCGGTCTTCCAGCAGCAGCATCATGTCGGTGGACATGATGTATTCGCGCAGGTACAGGGTTTCTTCCCGGGACGCGGGGTTGTTGCCGGTCAGCAGGGTAGCCAGGCCAGGCAGTTGGGCGCCCTGGTTGCTACCTTCCTGGCGCACGACCACTTGGGCCGAGCTGACGAAACGGTCCACGGCGAACACGCCGAAATACAGTGCCGCCACGGTCAGCGGTAGTACCACCAGCCCCATTGCCAGGCGCCAGCCCTTGAATTTACCCGTACTGCTCATAAGTGATGCATCCTTGAAAATGGAACGGTGTTGCAATGAAAGGGGGAGGAATCAGCTGTTGTAGGCCTTGATGCCTTCGGCGACGTCTTCGTACACCTGGATGCCGCCGTCGCGGACCAGCAGCACGATGTCGCAGAGTTTTTCGATTTCCGGCATGGAGTGGGAAACCAGCACGACCTTCGAGCGTTGCAGCTTCTGCTCGAAGACTTCGGCGCACTTGCGCTTGAACTGGGCGTCACCCACCGACATCACTTCGTCAATCAGGTAGTAGTCGAAATCAAATGCCATGCTCAGGCCAAAGGCCAGGCGTGAGCGCATGCCCGATGAGTAGGTCTTGATGGGTTCGTCGATCCAGTCGCCGATTTCGGCGAACTCCTGCACGTAGCGAATCTTTTCGCGCATGGCTTCGCCTTGGGCACCGTAGACGCGGCAGACGAACTTGATGTTCTCGCGGCCGGTCATGCTGCCCTGGAAGCCACCGGACAGGCCCACCGGCCAGGAGATGCTCTGGTCGGTGGCAATGGTGCCGGAGTCGGGGATGTCGGCACCGCCCAGCAGGCGCATGAGGGTGGACTTGCCGGCGCCGTTACGGCCGATCAGGCCGATGTTCTTGCCCGGGGGAATGGCCAGGGAAAGGTCGCGGAACACATAGCGGCGGCCCTTGGGGGTCAGGTACGACTTGGTAACGTTTCTAAGCTCGAACACGTGGGGCCTGTAATCAACCGTTTTTCGTGGAAATGAGATGCAGTCGGCGGGCCCGGTACGTGCCCAGGGCAACGAACAGCAACACCAGGGTGACGGCGATCACGTAATTCGCGGACACACCGGCCACCGGCGCGTAGTGCGGCAGGGCTTCGGCGCGGATCAGCTCGACGATGTGCAGGAAAGGGTTGAGCAACAACATCGGCAGCATTGCCTGCGGCAGATAGGACGCAGGCATCAGCACGCCGGAGATGAAGTACAGGGGGAAGAACGCCATGCGGAAGACGATCTTGGCACCTGGAATGGCATGGGTAATCAGGGCAATTACCATGCCCAGGCTGAAGGCGAACAGCAGGCCCAGTGCCAGTGTGGCAACCCACTGAAGCGGGTGCCCCACGGCCATGTCAAAACCGAACCAGGCGAACCCGAATACCAGGATCACGTACACCGTGGCGCTGATACAGGCTTCTACCAGCACCCGGGCGAGATAGGTATCCAGCGGCTTGATTTGCTTGTAGGCGAATAGCGAACGGTTTTCCCGCAGGCTGTCCATCAACCGCATGGCGGTGTTGCGGTACAGCAGGAAAGGGGCCATGCCGACAAGCACGAACACTGGGTATTCGATGCCGGTGAGGGTGCGGCCACGCAGCAGCGCGAACAACAGGCTGAAGATCAGCAGGTGACAGATCGGTTCGATCAGGGTCCAGGCGGCCCCCATCCGGCGGGTACCGAAGCGCGAGCGAGCCTCGCGAAGAATCAGGGCGAAAATGACGGATTTCTGAATCTGGAACGAGGAGCGAGGCTTCAAGAGTGATTACCGCACAGCGTTGCCGCCTGATCGTTATCGGGCGGCTGGAATTCATTTTCAGATAACGAATCTGCCGATATGGGGGTGGCAGACTGCTTCCATGTGGCGCGGGAGGTTAAACGCGGGCCTGACAAGCGTCAAGTAAGATGGTTCCTAAAACGCAAATGACGTTTTTGATAGGAAGGGGGCATTTCCTGAAGCGGCTAGCCGCGTCCGTTAAGGGTTTCAGCCCTTTTTCATTGGGCATTCGCCGTTCATTTACAGATGAAATGTAAAAGCAATTACAGGTGAAAACCGACCAGTGGTATTGGGCTCGGGCGGATGGTTTTTGCCTCGGGATTCGGTCGAACGCCAGCCACAAAAAAGCCGCTCGAAAGCGGCTTTTTCTGACAACAACCCAATCAGTGCTTGCTGCTGTCCTGCAACGACATCGCCAGCAGTTGCTTCTCCTGGTTCCAGTCGAACGGCTCTTCGTTTTCTTCCGCTTCAAAGCGACGCTCTTCCAGTGCCTGGTACAGGTCGATTTCTTCGTCGGGCATGTAGTGCAGGCAATCGCCGCCGAAGAACCACAGCAGGTCGCGGGGGATCAGGTGGGCGATTTGCGGGTAGCGCTGGATGATCTGGCACATCAGGTCCTGGCCCAGGTAGGCGCTGGCGACCGGGTCGATGGGCAGTTCCATGCGCAGTTCGTCGTAGCGCTCCAGAAACAGGGCGTGGCTCTCGTCGGGTACCTGTTCGGCTTCACCCAGGGCGACCAGGATGCCGCGCAGGTGATCGAGCAGCACAAGCTGGTGGTCAATGTATGGGGTGGCCATGTTGAAGGTCCTCTTGAGCAAAACGGGCGCGGGAGTATACGCGCCCGGGAGGAAGTGTGTCATCGGACGCGGCCTTCGCTGGGCGTGAGTTCGGCTTTGTCGAAGTCGTCGACGTCAATTACCTTGCGCCGGGCGGCTTCCGCCTGGCGCAGAGTTTCTGCTTCGCCGGCCTGCAGCACGCCGGCTTCCAGGGCGGCGTCTATCAGGGTTTCTTCCGCGGCCGGGCTGAACTGGCCGGCCTTGTAGGCGGTGTGCAGTTTTTTCTGTAGCGGGTGGCTCGCGGCCAGCAGGTCGCAGGCAGTTTGCAGGGCGGCCACCGGGTCGCCTTCGGCGGTGGGGCGGTAGCAGCCGGCCAGCAGTTCTTCCAGCGCCGGGTCGCCCTTGGCGCGGCCGATGACGGCGGCCACTTCGGCGTCCAGGCGGTCGGACGGGCCGGTGTGGCGGCGGCCGAACGGGAACACCACCACGCGCAGCAGGCAGCCGAGGATACGGCTGGGGAAGTTTTTCAGCAGTTCGTCCAGCGCGCGCTCGGCCTGGCCCAGGCTTTCTTCCATGGCCCAGTGCAGCAGCGGTTGCAGGTACTCGGGTGAGCCCTGGTCGTGGTAGCGCTTGAGCGCGGCCGAGCCCAGGTAGAGGTTGCTGAGCACGTCACCCAGGCGCGCCGACAGGCGTTCGCGGCGTTTGAGTTCGCCGCCCAGCAGCATCATGCTCAGGTCGGCCAGCAGCGCGAAGGCGGCCGCCTGGCGGTTCAGGGCGCGGAAGTAGCCCTGGCTGATGGCGTCGCCGGGGGCGTGTTCGAAATGCCCCAGGCCCAGGTTGAGGACGAAGGTGCTGGCGGCGTTGCCGATGGCGAAGCCGATGTGCTTGAGCAGCAGGGCGTCGAATTCCACCAGGGCCTGGGCCTTGTCTTCACGGGCGGCGAGGGCCATTTGCTTGAGCACGAAGGGATGGCAGCGGATGGCTCCCTGGCCGAAGATCATCAGGTTGCGCGAGAGGATGTTCGCGCCCTCCACGGTGATGAAGATGGGCGCACCTTGCCAGTTGCGGCCCAGGTAGTTGTTGGGCCCCATGATGATGCCCTTGCCGCCGTGCACGTCCATGGCGTGGCTGATGCACTCGCGGCCGCGCTCGGTGAGGTGGTACTTGAGGATGGCCGACAGCACCGAGGGCTTTTCGCCGAGGTCCACGGCGTTGGCGGTGAGCATGCGCGCGGCGTCCATCAGCCAGGCGTTGCCGCCGATGCGGGCCATGGCGGCCTGAATGCCTTCGAACGCCGCCAGCGGCACGTTGAACTGTTCGCGCACCTGGGCGTACTGGCCGGTGACCAGGCTGGTGTACTTGGCGGCGCCGGTGCCCACCGCCGGCAGGGAGATGGAGCGCCCCACCGACAGGCAGTTCATCAGCATCATCCAGCCTTTGCCGAGCATGGCCTGGCCGCCGATGAGGTAGTCCAGCGGCACGAACACGTCCTTGCCGGAGTTGGGGCCGTTCATGAAGGCGGCGCCCAGGGGCAGGTGGCGGCGGCCGATGGTGACCCCGGGGGTGTCGGTGGGGATCAGCGCCAGGGTGATGCCCAGGTCGGTTTCCTCGCCCAGCAGGTGGTCGGGGTCGTGGGCCTTGAAGGCCAGGCCCAGCAGGGTGGCGACGGGGCCCAGGGTGATGTAGCGCTTTTCCCAGTTCAGGCGCAGGCCAATGACTTCCTCGCCGTTCCACTGGCCTTTGCAGATGACCCCGGTGTCGGGCATGGCGCCGGCGTCGGAGCCTGCCAGCGGCCCGGTCAGGGCGAAGCAGGGGATGTCGTCACCACGCGCCAGCCGTGGCAGGTAGTGGTTGCGCTGTTCGTCGGTGCCGTAGTGCAGCAGCAGTTCGGCGGGGCCCAGTGAGTTGGGCACCATGACGGTGGACGCCAGGTCGCCGCTGCGGGTGGCCAGCTTCATGGCTACCTGGGAGTGGGCGTAGGCGGAGAAGCCTTTGCCGCCGAACTCCTTGGGGATGATGAGGGCGAAGAAGCCGTGTTCCTTTATATGCGCCCAGGCTTCGGGCGGCAGGTCGAGGTCCTGGCCGATCTGCCAGTCACTGACCATGGCGCACAGCGCTTCGGTGGGGCCGTCGATGAAGGCCTGTTCTTCGGCGGTCAGCTGCGCCTTGGGGTAGCCCAGCAGGGTGTGCCAGTCGGGGCGGCCGCTGAACAGCTGGCCGTCCCACCACACGGTGCCGGCGTCGATGGCTTCGCGCTCGGTTTGCGACATGGGCGGCAGGGTGCGCTGGAACCAGCTGAACAGCGGGGCGGTGAACAGCTTGCGGCGCAGGTCGGGCAGCAGCAGGGGCAGGGCGCTGGCTATCAGCAGCACCCAGAATATTGTCAGCAGCCAGCCCGGCGCGTGGCTGAACATGCCCATGGCCAGCAGGTACACGGCAATGATGCCCATGGCGGGCAGGGGCGCCACGCGGCGATGGAACAGCCAGGCCTTGCCGATGACCAGTACCACGATCCACAACAACAGCATATTCAGTCCTCCATGATGACGGGGCGGCGCACTGAGGAAGCGTAGACCGCTTGCCAGAGTAGTGACCCCCGGCTGGCCGGGGAGTTCGTTGCGGGCTGTTTGTAGCAGCAACGGTCCTGTGGGAGCTGGCTTGCCAGCGAGCTGTTGCGGCCATAAGAGCTCGCTGGCACGCCAGCTCCCACAAGACGGTATCCGGTAGTAGACTCCTCGGACTATTCAGCCGGGGGACACGGAATGCTTAAGGTGTGGGGACGCAAGAATTCGTCCAATGTGCGCAAGGTGTTGTGGTGCGCAGAAGAATTGCAGGTGCCGTACCAGGCTATCGATGCCGGTGGCGCCTTTGGCCTGGTGAATGAGGTGGAGTACCGCAGCAAGAACCCCAATGGCCGGGTGCCGATGATCGAGGATGGCGCGCTGGTG
The DNA here is from genome assembly GCF_056175065.1 of Pseudomonas sp. JC1203. Lineage (NCBI taxonomy): Bacteria > Pseudomonadati > Pseudomonadota > Gammaproteobacteria > Pseudomonadales > Pseudomonadaceae > Pseudomonas > Pseudomonas sp. JC1203. The sequence goes on along the minus strand of NZ_JBWCAM010000012.1, from coordinate 52,135 downwards.
TTGTGGGAATCCAACGCCATCGTTCGCTACCTGTGCGCGCAATACGCCAGCGGTTCGCCGTGGTTCGCCGCCGATGCCGCGGCGCGGGCCAGCGCCGACAAGTGGATGGACTGGACCACCTCGTCCCTGGCCGACCCCTTCAAGCCGCTGTTCTGGGGCGTGTTGCGCACCCCGGCCGAGCAGCAGGACTGGGTGCAGATCAACGCCGCGCTGAAGGCGGTGATCGAGGTGCTGGCCGTGGCCGACCAGGCCCTGGCGCACCAGCCGTATCTGTCTGGGAGCGAGCTGGGCATGGGCGACATCCCGCTGGGGTGTTTCATCTATGCCTGGTTCGAAATGCCCATCGAGCGGCCGCCCATGCCGCATCTGGAAGCCTGGTACGCGCGTTTGAAGGAGCGCCCGGCCTACCGCAAGGCGGTAATGACCGCGTTGACCTGATAAGTATTATCGATGTTGATCACTGTACATGTGCCTCGCGTGCTAGCACCATTGGTCATGCCCGCCGCACCTTGTGACGGTGATCGGCGTCTTTATTAAGGTTTATCGACCCTTCCTTTCTTTTTTCGGTGCATGGTTTCTCTATGAGTTCTGCTCTGTCCATCCGGCAGCTGACCAAGACCTACGGCAACGGTTTCCAGGCCCTCAAGGGCATTGACCTGGACGTGGCCGAAGGCGATTTCTTCGCCTTGCTGGGCCCCAACGGGGCCGGCAAGTCCACCACCATCGGCATACTTTCCACCCTGGTGAACAAGACCAGCGGCACGGTGAACATCTTCGGCCACGACCTGGACCGCGACCCGGCGGCGCTCAAGCGCAGCATCGGCGTGGTGCCGCAGGAGTTCAACTTCAACCAGTTCGAGAAGACCTTCGACATCGTCGTCACCCAGGCAGGCTACTACGGCATTCCGCCGCGCATCGCCAAGGAACGCACCGAGCAGTACCTGACCCAGCTGGGCTTGTGGGACAAGCGCGATGTGCCGTCACGCTCGCTGTCGGGTGGCATGAAGCGCCGCCTGATGATCGCCCGTGCGTTGATCCACAACCCGCGCCTGCTGATTCTCGACGAGCCGACCGCCGGGGTGGACATCGAGCTGCGCCGGTCGATGTGGAGCTTCCTTACCGAGCTCAACGAGAAGGGCACCACCATCATCCTCACCACCCACTACCTGGAAGAGGCCGAGCAGCTGTGCCGCAACATCGGCATCATCGACCACGGCACCATTGTCGAGAACACCAGCATGCGCAAGCTGCTGGGCACCCTGCACGTGGAGACCTTCCTGCTGGACCTCAAGTCCGACCTGCTGGAAGCGCCGGTGTTGGATGGCTACCCCTGCCGCCTGGTCGACGCCCACACCCTGGAGGTGCAGGTGGACAAGGAAGTGGGTATTACCGCTCTGTTCGGTCAATTGGCCCTCAAGCACATCGAGGTGCTGAGCCTGCGCAATAAAACCAATCGGCTGGAGGAGTTGTTCGTGTCCCTGGTGGAGAAAAATCTGGCGAAGGTGGCCGTATGAGTTTCGAAGTGAAAGCCAACTGGGTCGCGCTCAATACCATCGTCTACCGCGAAGTGCGTCGTTTCATGCGCATCTGGCCGCAGACGCTGCTGCCCCCGGCCATCACCATGGTCTTGTACTTCGTTATCTTCGGTAACCTGATTGGCCGACAGATCGGCGGCATGGGTGGCTTCAGCTACATGGAGTACATCGTGCCGGGGCTGATCATGATGTCGGTGATCACCAACTCCTATGGCAACGTGGTGTCGAGCTTCTTCGGCAGCAAGTTCCAGCGCTCCATCGAAGAGCTGATGGTGTCGCCGGTGTCGCCGCACATCATTCTCACCGGCTATGTGATCGGCGGTGTGCTGCGCGGGTTGATGGTGGGCATCATCGTGACCCTGCTGTCGCTGTTCTTCACCCACCTGCAGGTGCACCACCTGGGCATTACCTTGCTGGTGGTGATACTGACGGCGACGATTTTCTCGCTGCTGGGCTTTATCAACGCAGTGTTTGCGCGCAACTTCGATGATATTTCCATCATCCCGACCTTCGTGCTGACGCCGCTGACCTACTTGGGTGGCGTGTTCTACTCGATCACCTTGCTGCCGCCGTTCTGGCAGACCGTGTCGCTGGTGAACCCGGTGCTGCATATGGTGAACGCCTTCCGTTACGGCATTCTGGGGGTGTCGGACATCCGCATCAGCATCGCGGTGACGTTCATGCTGGTGGCCACGGTGGTGCTGTACATCGGCTGCGCGCGCCTGCTGGTCAGCGGCCGCGGCATGCGTACCTGAGCATCCCGTAGCAGCAACTGTCTTGAAACCGCGTTGCCTGCATCGCGACTAAAGTCGGCTCCTACGCCGTGCGTGGTAGGAGCCGGCCTTGGCCGCGATGCAGACGACGCGATCGACGAAGGTACACACGCCCCCCGTAGCAGCGGCCGCAGGCCGCGTCCCTCGCCCCGCGCACTATCTGGCACCGCGCCGACCCCGGACGCCGCCTGCGGCAGCTGCTACGGGGTTGTGTGGCGTTTGCGCCACTGGCGCGCCACCCACCAGCGCCAATAGCCCTGGGTGGCCACATACCCCAGTGCCCCCATCACCAGCCCCGTCACCACCGAGCCCAGCACGAATGGTTGCCACAAGGTGGCCAGCTGGCTGCTCACCCATTCCCAGTTGAGGTCGTCGGGCAGGCTGCGCGGTGGCGTGCCCATCAGCCAGGCGCCCACCTGGTAGGTGACGAAGAACACCGGTGCCATGGTCAGCGGGTTGGTCAGCCATACCAGGCTGACCGCGATGGCCAGGTTGCCGCGCACCAGCGCCGCCAGCGCGGCCGCCACCAGCATCTGCAGGGGGATGGGCAGGAACGCGGCAAACAGCCCCACGGCCATGGCGCGTGAAACGCCGCGGCGGTTCAGGTGCCACAGGTTGGGGTCGTGCAGCAGGCGCCCGAGAAAGCGTAGCGATTTGTTGCTGCGCAAGCTGTCGGGGTCGGGCATGTAGCGTTTGAACAGGCGGCGCGGCATGCGGGTTCTCGCGGGGCAGGCCAATGGGGTGGGGCCCAGTATGCCCGGGTTTGCTGACAGCTCTGTTCAGACTTTGTGACAAATATTGAGCAGCGCTTCCCTGTGTTTGCGCCGATGCTGGTCGCCCTGCCGCTCAAGGATGAGCTTATGCGTACTGCAATGCTGGCACTGGCCACCGGCCTTGTGGCCCTGCGTTTTCTCCCGGCGTTGCCTGGAACCGCTCTGCTGCTGGGGCTGGTGGCGGTGGGCGCGGCACTGTGCGGGGTGCGTTGGCTGCGCCTTGGCCTGCTGGTGCTGGGGCTGGCCTGGGGCGCCTGGCAGGGGCAGCGGGCCTTGGATGACCGCCTGTCGCCGCACCTGGATGGCCAGACGCTGTGGCTGGAAGGGTTGGTGACCGGGTTGCCGGACAACCAGGGGCAGTCGGTGCGCTTCGAGCTCAGCGCCCCGCAGGCCCGGCGCCATGCGCTGCCGGCGACGGTGCGGCTGTCCTGGTTCAACGGGCCTGCGGTGAATGCCGGTGAGCGCTGGCGCCTGGCGGTTACGCTGAAACGGCCGCGCGGGCTGGTCAACCCGGCGGGGCTGGACGCAGAGGCCTGGATGCTGGCGCGGCGCATCGGCGCCACCGGCAGCGTCAAGGACGGCCAGTTGCTGGCCCCGGCGCAGGGTGCCTGGCGCGACGGCCTGCGTCAGCGCCTGCTGGCGGTGGACGCCCAGGGCTACCAGGGTGTGCTGGTGGCGCTGGTGATGGGCGACGGCTCGGCCATCAGCCGCGAGCAATGGGGTGTGCTGCAAGCCACCGGCACCGTGCACCTGCTGGTGATTTCCGGCACGCACATTGGCCTGCTGGCGGGCCTGGTCTACGGGCTGGTGGCGGGGCTGGCACGGCTGGGGCTGTGGCCGCGGGCGTTGCCCTGGCTGCCTTGGGCCTGCGCGCTGGCATTCGCGGCGGCGTTGGGCTACGGCTTGCTGGCCGGGTTCCAGGTGCCGGTGCGGCGGGCCTGCATCATGCTGGGCCTGGTGCTGCTGTGGCGCTTGCGGTTTCGCCACCTGGGGGTGTGGCTGCCGCTGTTGGTGGCGCTGAACGCGGTGTTGCTGACCGACCCGCTGGTGAGCCTGCTGCCTGGCTTCTGGCTGTCGTTCGCGGCGGTGGCGGTGTTGATGCTGGTGTTCTCCGGCCGGCTGGGCGCCTGGCCCTGGTGGCGGGCCTGGACCCGCGCGCAATGGCTGATGGCCGTGGGCCTGCTGCCGGCGATGCTGGCGCTGGGGCTGCCGGTGAGCCTGGGTGGCCCGCTGGCCAACCTGCTGGCGGTGCCGTGGGTCAGCCTGGCGGTGTTGCCCACGGCATTGTTGGGCGCGCTGCTGTTGCCGCTGCCGTGGGTGGGCGAAGGGTTGCTGTGGTTGGCCGGCGGCTTGCTGGCAGTGCTGTTCGAAGGCCTTGGGTGGCTGGCGGCGCGGGTGCCGGCCTGGCTGCCGCCGGCGTTGCCGCTGGGGGTGTGGTTGCTGGTGCTGGCCGGCACGGTGCTGTTGTTGCTGCCCGCCGGCATGCCCCTGCGGCTGCTGGGCTGGCCATTGGTGTTGCTGACGGCCTTGCCACCGCAGGCGTTGCTGCCCCATGGCCACGCCCAGGTCACCCAGCTGGATGTGGGGCAGGGGTTGGCGGTGCTGGTGCGTACCCGCCATCACGCGTTGTTGTACGACGCAGGTCCGCGCACCCCCGGGCAGGACGCCGGCGAGCGGGTGGTGCTGCCCAACCTGCATGGCCTGGGCGTGCGCCGGCTGGACCTGATGCTGATCAGCCACGCGCACATGGACCACGCTGGCGGCGCCCCGGCGGTGATGCGTGGGCTGCCGGTGGCGGCGGTGTGGAGCGGCGAGCCTGGGCAGTTGCCGGCAGAGCTGGGTGCGCAGCCGTGCGAGCCCGGGCACCAGTGGCACTGGGATGGCGTGCAGTTCACGGTGTGGCGCTGGGCGGCGGCCCGGGAGAGCAACCCGTCGTCCTGCGTGCTGCTGGTGGAGGCGAATGGGGAGAAGCTGCTGCTGGGCGGCGACATCGACGCCGCTGCCGAGCGCGCGCTGGTGGCCAGTGGCCTGGACCTGGCCGGGCACTGGCTGCAATCGCCCCACCACGGCAGCCGCACCTCGTCATCGCAATTGCTGCTAACGGCCATGAAGCCGCGTGGGGCGCTGGTGTCGCGCGGCCATAACAACTCGTTCGGGCACCCGCACCCGCTGGTGCTCGAACGTTACCGCGCCAATGCCATGGAAGTGCACGACAACGCCGTGCATGGGGCGCTGCACCTGCGCCTGGGGCGTTTCGACGGCGTGACCGGCGAGCGCGAGCGGCGGCGCTTCTGGCGTGACCCGACATGACGGCCTACGACCCGTAGCCCCCCTATGTTAGAGTGGCGAACTTTTTCGAGGGGGTCCTTACTGTGTGGGAATTGGTCAAATCCGGCGGCTGGATGATGTTGCCGATCATTCTGAGTTCCATCGCCGCACTGGGCATCACGGCCGAGCGCCTGTGGACCTTGCGCGCCAGCCGTGTGACCCCGCCGCACCTGTTGGGTCAGGTCTGGCGCTGGATCCGCGACAAGCAACTGGACAAGGAAAAGCTCAAGGAGCTGCGCGCCGATTCGCCGCTGGGTGAAATCCTTGCCGCCGGCCTTGCCAACTCGCGCCATGGCCGCGAAATCATGAAGGAATGCATCGAAGAGGCGGCCGCCCGCGTCATTCACGAAATGGAGCGCTACATCAGCACCCTGGGCACCATCGCCGCCATGGCGCCGCTGCTGGGCCTGCTGGGTACCGTGCTGGGCATGATCGAAATCTTCAGCTCGTTCATGGGCGCCAACATGGCCACCAACCCTGCGGTGCTTGCCGGTGGTATCTCCAAGGCGCTAGTGACCACGGCTTCGGGCCTGATGGTGGGTATTCCGGCGGTGTTCTTCCACCGTTTCCTGCAACGCCGCATCGATGAGCTGGTGGTGGGCATGGAACAGGAAGCGATCAAGCTGGTGGAAATGGTGCAGGGTGACCGCGAGGTCGATCTGGCCGAGGACAAAGCGTGAAGTTCCGCCGCAAGCAGCGAGAGCAGATCGACATCAACCTGGTGTCGCTGATCGACGTGGTGTTCGTGTTGCTGTTGTTCTTCGTGGTGACAACCACCTTCACCAAGCAGACGCAATTGCGTGTGGACCTGCCGGAAGCCGTCAGCGGTAGCCCCGAGCAGGATGCCGGCAAGACCCTGGACATCGCCATCAGTGCCGACGGCGTCTATTCGGTGAACAACAAGCTGTTGCCCAAGAGTGACCTGAGCACCTTGATGGATGCCCTGCAGGCCGAATCCGCCGGCGACACCAAGTTGCCGCTGTCGATCAGCGCCGATGGCAAGACCCCGCACCAGGCGGTCATCACCGCCATGGACGCGGCCGGCAAGCTGGGCTTCAGCCACCTGAGCATGACCACGGTAGAGGCGCAGGCGAACAACTGATGGCCTTTTCCGATCGCTTGTTGGCGGCCTGGTACGCCGGTCACCCGGCGCTGGCGTTGCTGCGCCCGCTGGAATGCCTGTACCGCCGCGTGGTGCAGGGCAAGCGCCAGCGTTTCCTGCGCGGCGAGGGCACTATCTACCGTTCCCCAGTGCCGGTGCTGGTGGTGGGTAACGTCACCGTGGGCGGCACGGGCAAGACGCCGATGATTCTCTGGCTGATCGAGCATTGCCGCCGCCAGGGCCTCAAGGTCGGCGTGGTCAGCCGTGGCTACGGTGCCAAGCCGCCGCAACTGCCGTGGCGCGTCAGTGCCAGCGACGACGCAGCGGTGGCCGGTGACGAGCCGTTGCTGATCGTGCAGCGCAGTGGCGTGCCGTTGATGATCGACCCCGACCGCAGCCGCGCCGTGCAGGCGCTGACGGCCAGCGAACCGCTGGACCTGATCCTGTCCGACGACGGCCTGCAGCACTACCGCCTGGCCCGTGACCTGGAGCTGGTGCTGATCGACGCCGCCCGTGGCCTGGGCAACCAGCGCTGCCTGCCCGCCGGCCCGCTGCGCGAGCCTGTCGAGCGGTTGCAGGCGGTGGACGCCGTGCTGTTCAACGGCGCCGAGCACGACCGCGACCAGGGCTTTGCCTTCACCCTGCAGCCCACCGCGCTGGTCAATGTGCTGACCGGCGAGCGCCGCGGCCTCGACCTGTTTGCCCCGGGCCAGGCGGTGCACGCCGTGGCTGGCATCGGCAACCCGCAACGTTTCTTCAATACCCTGCAGGCGCTACACTGGCGGCCACAGGCTCACGCATTTGCCGACCACGCCGAGTTCAGCCTGGCGGCACTGACTTTTTCACCGCCGCTGCCGCTGGTCATGACCGAGAAGGACGCCGTCAAATGCCGCGCCTTCGCCCGGGACGACTGGTGGTACCTGGCGGTCGACGCACAGCCCTCGCCGGGCTTCGTCGCCTGGCTCGACGCCCGCTTGCCCAGCCTGCTCGCGCGTGCCTGACCCGTTTGCCGCACCGCTTCCTCTTTTGCCAAGGACTTAACATGGACACCAAACTGCTCGACATCCTCGCCTGCCCGATCTGCAAGGGCCCGTTGAAACTCAGCGCGGACAAGACCGAGCTGATCAGCAAGGGCGCTGGCCTGGCCTACCCGATTCGCGACGGCATCCCGGTGATGCTGGAAAGCGAGGCGCGCACCCTGACCGACGAAGAGCGCCTTGATAAATGAGCCAGGCGTTTACCGTTGTCATCCCAGCACGTTTTTCTTCCACCCGCCTGCCGGGCAAGCCGCTGCAACTGATCGCCGGCAAGCCGATGGTGCAGCACGTCTGGGAGCAGGCGCGTAAAAGCGCGGCCCAGCGCGTGGTAGTCGCCACCGACGATGCGCGCATTGTCGAGGCCTGCCAGGCCTTTGGTGCCGAAGTGCTGCTGACCCGTGCCGACCATGAGTCGGGCACCGACCGCCTGGCCGAAGTGGCCCAGGCCCTGGGCCTGGCCGCCGATGCCATCGTGGTCAACGTGCAGGGCGACGAGCCGCTGATTCCGCCGGCGGTGATCGACCAGGTGGCTGCCAACCTGGCCGCCCACGCCGAAGCGGGCATGGCCACCCTGGCCGAGCCTATCGAGGACGTCGAGTCGCTGTTCAACACCAACGTGGTGAAAGTGGTCACTGACCTCAATGGCCTGGCGCTGACGTTCAGCCGCGCGACCCTGCCGTGGGCACGTGACCAGTTCGCCAACGACCGTGACAGCCTGCCGGCTGGCGTGCCGTTCCGTCGCCACATCGGCATCTACGCCTACCGCGCCGGCTTCCTGCAGGACTTCGTGGCATGGGGCCCGTGCTGGCTGGAAGAGACCGAGCGCCTGGAGCAGCTGCGGGCCCTGTGGCACGGCGTGCGCATTCACGTCGCCGACGCCGTCGAAGCGCCGCCGGCCGGTGTCGACACCCCGCAGGACCTGGAGCGCGTGCGGCGCCTGCTGGAGGCCTGATGCGCGTTTTGTTCGTGTGCCTGGGCAATATTTGCCGTTCGCCCACCGCCGAGGGTGTGTTGCGCCACCAACTGCGCGAAGCCGGCCTGGCCGAGCAGGTGCAGGTGGCGTCGGCCGGCACCGGCGATTGGCACGTGGGCAAACCGCCGGACAGCCGTACCCGTGCCGCGGCCCTGCGCCGCGGCTACGACCTGTCGGCCCAGCGCGCCCAGCAGGTCAGTGCCGCCGATTTTGGCCGCTATGACCTGATCCTGGCGATGGACCACAGTAACCTTGGCAACCTCAAGCGCCTGCAGCCGGCCAGTGGCCGTGCCGAGCTGGACCTGTTCCTGCGCCGTTACGACGGCGCGGTGGACGAGGTGCCCGACCCGTATTACGGCGGCGAGCAGGGCTTCGAGCAGGTACTGGACCTGATCGAGCTGGCCTGTGCTGGCCTGGTCAACGAATTGAAGGGGCGGCTATGAGCCTGCAGATCCGTGAGCAGGTTTCGCTCAAGCCGTTCAACACCTTTGGCATCGACGTCAAGGCGCACTGGTTCGTCGAGGTCGGCACTGACGACCAGGTGCGCGAGGCGCTGGCCTGGGCGCAGGCCCACCAGGTGCCGGTGTTGCCCATAGGCGGTGGCAGCAACCTGCTGCTGACCGCTGATGTGCAGCAGTTGGTGATGCGCATGGTCGGCACCGGCGTGCGCGTGCTCAGCGACGATGGCCAACAGGTGGTGATCGAGGCCCAGGCTGGCGAACCCTGGCACCCGTTCGTGTTGCAGACCCTGGCGATGGGCCTGGCTGGCCTGGAAAACCTCAGCCTGATCCCCGGCACCGTGGGTGCGGCGCCGATGCAGAACATTGGCGCCTACGGGGTCGAGATCAAGGACGTGTTCCAGGGCCTCACCGCGCTGGACCGCCGCACTGGCGAGCTGCGTGACTTCAGCCTGGCGGAGTGTGGTTTTGGCTACCGCGATAGCCTGTTCAAGCGCGAGCCTGGCCGTTGGCTGATCCTGCGCGTGCGCTTCACGCTGACCCGCACGGCGCGGTTGCATCTGGACTACGGCCCGGTGCGCCAGCGCCTGACCGAGCAGGGCATCGAGGCGCCGACGCCCGGTGATGTCAGTGCGGCGATTTGCAGTATTCGTCGGGAAAAACTGCCGGACCCGGCCGAGCTGGGCAATGCCGGCAGCTTCTTCAAGAACCCGGTGGTGCCGGCGGTACTGGCCGCGAGCATCAAGGCCGAGCACCCCGACCTTGTGGGCTACCCCCAGGCCGATGGCCAGGTGAAGCTGGCGGCCGGCTGGCTGATAGAGCGTGCCGGCTGGAAAGGCTTCCGTGAGGCCGATGCCGGCGTGCATCGCCTGCAATCGCTGGTGCTGGTCAACTACGGCGCAGCCACCGGGCAGCAGCTGCACGCCCTGGCCATGCGCATCCAGGCCGACATTCTCCAGCGCTTTGGCGTGGCGCTGGAAATGGAGCCCAACCTGTACTGAGCCGAGCCGGGAGGCGTCAGCATGGCACCATGCATCGTGGTATTGGCAGCGGGGCAGGGCGCACGCTTCCAGGCGCAGGCGGGGGCGGGGCAGCGCAAGTTGCTGGCGCCGTGCCCCGGCCTTGATGGTGCAGTGCGGCCAGTGCTGGCGCAGACCTTGCGCAACCTCGATGGCCTGCCGGGTGCGCGGGTGCTGGTGACGCGGCCGGGCTGCCCGGAAATCGCCGACCTGGGCCGTGCCCATGGTTTTCAGATCGTGTTCCTGCCTTCCCCGGGCATGGGTGACAGCCTTGCTGCGGCGGTCAATGCTACGCCACAGGCTGACGGTTGGCTGGTGGTGCTGGGCGACATGCCGTTCATCCTCCCTGATACCTATCACCAGGTAGTGACGGCGCTTCAATACAACACCCTCTGCGTGCCAGTGGCGGGGCAGGGCTACGGCCACCCAGTGGCCTTCGGCAGCGCCTTCGCCCCGGGCTTGATGAGCCTGAGCGGCGACCAGGGTGCACGGCGGTTGTTCGCTGGCGCCAACGTCATCGAAATCCCCGTCGCCGATCCCGGCATTTATCGCGACATAGACCTTCCCGCAGACCTCCACCGCGGCGCCTAGGACGCGGCCTGCGGCCGCTGCTACAGGTGCGGTGTACGCAGAATTCGCGTAGCAGCTGCCGAAGGCTGCGTCTGGCGGTGGTCCTGCGTTGCTCCGGGACGCGGCCTGCGGCCGCTGCTACGGGGGCGGTGTACGCAGGATTTTGCGTAGCCGCTGCCGTTAGGCTGCGCTGGCCCCTGAGTGCACTAGAGATCTCCAGCGAGGGTGAAGGCTGCGATTCGCGTAGCAGCTGCCGAAGGCTGCGTCTGGCTGCGGCTGATCGATAGACGAAAAAAAGCCCCCGCTGCATCGCTGCAGCGGGGGCTTTTCAACGCCTCAAGGTCAGGCGAGCGATTAGTGCTCGTGCTTCTCTTCTACGGCGTGTGGTGCGTGTGCGGCCTGGGCGGCAGCGGCGGCTGCAGCTTCGGCTTCACGCTTGCGGCGACGCACTTCGCGTGGGTCGTTCGGGGCGCGGCCGTTGCTGGTCAGCGCCACTGCTGGTGCTTCCACCACAGGTTCGGCAACCACTTCAGGCTGGGCTTCGACAACCGGCTCGGCGGCAACCACTGGCGCTTCAAACACCGGCGCCTCAACCACTGGCTCAACCGGCGCTTCAACCACTGGCGCAGCTTCGACGACTGGTGCTGGCGCAGCTTCCACTGCCTCGGCAACAGGCTCTGGCTGGATGTCGACCACTGGCGCGGCAGCTTCTTCAACGGTCTTCGGCGCTGGCGCCTCGAACACGAAGGAAGGCTGCTCGACCACCGGGGCGGCGAACACTTCAGGCTCAGGCTGGGCTTCAACCACGGGAGCAGCTTCAACCACTGGCGTGACTTCAACCGGCGCTTCGCTGGCTGGGGTCTCGACCACTGGGGTCACTTCTACCGGTTGGTCGGCAACCACTTCGGCGTGAACCACTGGCGCAGCTTGTTCGGCAACTTCAGCAGCTTCAGCAACGTCGGCAACCGGTGCAGCTTCAACAGGGGCGGGGGCTTCAACAGCCACTTCCTGTACTGCGGCAGTGGCGCGGTCGGCTTGAACAGCCGCTTCGGCTTCGGCCGGAGCGCTGATTTCGCTGTGGGCGACGGCTTCGGTCACGGCCAGGCCGGCAGCCAGTTCGGCGCCCGATGGCTCGGTGCCTTCTTCCTGGCCTTCTTCGCTGCCTTCAACGACGTTGCCGTTGGCATCGCGCTGACGCTCACGACGGTTGCTGCGGCGACGCTGGCCACGGGAGCGGCGACGTGGGCGTTCGCCGTCAGTGCCTTCCTGGTTTTCGTCCTGCAGCAGCTCTTCGTTCGGCAGGGCCTCATCGGCTTCAGCTTCGGCGGCAGCTACAGTGGCGGCCACGGCGGCCACGGCTACGGCTTCACCTTCAACCTGCTCAGGGCGCAGCACGCGTTCACGCGGTGCACGTTCTTCACGTGGAGCACGCTCTTCGCGCGGTGCACGTTCTTCACGAGGGGCGCGTTCTTCGCGTGGCGCACGTTCTTCACGAGGAGCACGCTCTTCACGAGGGGCGCGTTCTTCGCGCGGTGCACGCTCTTCACGTGGTGCGCGTTCTTCACGCGGTGCACGTTCTTCGCGTGGGGCACGTTCTTCACGTGGCGCGCGCTCTGGGCGCTCTTCACGGACGGCCGGGGCTACGGCGTCCAGCGGCTCGCGCAGTTCGCGGACCGGGCGGTCTTCACGGCTGCGGCGGTCTTCGCGCGGGGCACGTGGCTCGCGTGGCTGGCGTGGGGCGCGCTCTTCACGGGCGGCCGGAGCTTCCTCGCGGGCTTCGCGCGGTGCGCGTTCTTCACGTGGCGCACGCTCTTCGCGCGGCTTGCGTTCTTCGTCGCGGCGGCCGTTACGGCTGCGGCTCTGCTGGCGGCCGTTGCGGCGCTCTTCGTTGCGCTGTGGGCGCTCGGGAGCAGCTGGCTTCTCGACGACTACCGGGGCAGCTGGCTCTTCCTTGGTGGCGAACAGGCTGACCAGCGACTTCACCAGGCCCTTGAACAGGCTTGGCTCAGGCACGACTGGCGCCGGTGCAGCCGGGGCTGGCGCGGCAACCGGAGCTTCAACCGGCACCGGCGCGGAAGTGCGCGGCGGGGCGGTCTTGACCGCGGCTTCCTGGCGTACCAGGGTGCGGGTGGCGGCCACTGGCTGGACTTCTTCGACTTCGGCGGCAGCGATCTCGTAGCTCGACTGGGCGCTCTGGGCTTCCGGGCTGTCGTCGCGCAGGCGCTGCACTTCGAAATGCGGGGTTTCCAGGTGGTCGTTCGGCAGGATCACGATGCGGGCGCGAGTGCGCAGTTCGATCTTGGTGATCGAGTTGCGCTTTTCGTTCAGCAGGAACGCGGCGACCGGGATCGGCACCTGGGCGCGAACTTCGGCAGTGCGGTCCTTCAGGGCTTCTTCTTCGATCAGGCGCAGGATGGCCAGCGACAGCGATTCGACGTCACGGATGATGCCGGTGCCGTTGCAACGCGGGCAGACGATGCCGCTGCTCTCGCCCAGGGATGGACGCAGGCGCTGACGCGACATTTCCAGCAGGCCGAAGCGCGAGATGCGGCCGATCTGCACGCGGGCGCGGTCGGCTTCCAGGCATTCGCGGACTTTTTCTTCCACGGCGCGCTGGTTCTTGGCCGGGGTCATGTCGATGAAGTCGATCACGATCAGGCCGCCGATGTCACGCAGGCGCAGTTGGCGGGCGATTTCTTCGGCCGCTTCCAGGTTGGTCTGCAGGGCGGTTTCTTCGATGTCGCTGCCTTTGGTGGCGCGCGCCGAGTTGATGTCGATGGACACCAGGGCTTCGGTCGGGTCGATCACGATCGAGCCGCCGGACGGCAGTTCGACCACGCGCTGGAAGGCGGTTTCGATCTGGCTTTCGATCTGGAAGCGGTTGAACAGCGGCACGCTGTCTTCGTACAGCTTGATCTTGCTGGCGTACTGCGGCATTACCTGGCGGATGAAGGTCAGGGCTTCTTCCTGGGCTTCGATGCTGTCGATCAGCACTTCGCCGATGTCCTGGCGTAGGTAGTCGCGGATGGCGCGGATGATGACGTTGCTTTCCTGGTAGATCAGGAAAGGCGCGGAACGGTCCAGGGAAGCTTCCTTGATCGCGGTCCACAGTTGCAGCAGGTAGTCCAGGTCCCACTGCATCTCTTCGCTGCTGCGGCCAAGGCCGGCAGTGCGCACGATCAGGCCCATGTCGGCCGGGGCCACCAGGCCGTTCAGCGCTTCCCGCAGTTCGTTGCGCTCTTCGCCTTCGATGCGGCGCGAGATGCCACCGGCACGCGGGTTGTTGGGCATCAGCACCAGGTAACGGCCGGCGAGGCTGATAAAGGTGGTGAGGGCGGCGCCCTTGTTGCCACGTTCTTCTTTCTCGACCTGGACGATGACTTCCTGGCCTTCGCTCAGGACGTCCTTGATGTTGACGCGGCCTTCAGGCGACTTCTTGAAGTATTCGCGGGAGATTTCTTTCAGAGGCAGGAAGCCATGACGCTCGGAGCCGAAGTCGACGAAGGCGGCTTCCAGGCTCGGTTCGATACGAGTGATCCGGCCTTTGTAGATGTTGGCCTTCTTCTGCTCGCGGGCGCCGGACTCGATGTCCAGGTCGTAGAGGCGCTGGCCGTCTACCAGCGCAACGCGCAACTCTTCGGGTTGAGTTGCGTTAATCAGCATTCTTTTCATGTAGTACCGTCGGTTTCCGGGCTGCCGGAAACGGCGTTCGGCACACACGACTTCTCACGGTCGGTGTCAGGGTGCGTCAGCAGCGGCGGGGCCACTGCAGTGTCCAGCGAGGTCCATCCAAAGGGGATGAAGTCGCGACGACGCGTCCTGCTTGCTGTGGTGTCAAAAGCACTCAGTCAGGAGGAGGAATCAATTGTCCTGCGTGGACGCCTGTAGGCGTCTGATCAAGCCCGGGTCGTGTCGTGAGGCGCCTGGGGCAGTACTCGACATGACGCGGTGCTACACGGTCCGACGATTGTGCATCTCCACCCTACACGTATCCCTGATAATTCGGGTGCTGCCGCGCGCTGAATCCGCAACGGGTTGGCATTTATCGCAAGCACCGATGGGGCGCTTGCGCATTTATGGCTAAGGCTTTGTGTTTCCGAAGCATTCGCCGCTACCGGGTGACAACGACCGCGTGGGATGCGAGTGGCATCGATAAAAAACTGAAAATGAGTGCAAAAACACCGCTCTTTTTGGCTTTCTCTCGGTCTTCTCACATCTGCGCCGGTTACGTTGCGTACCACCCCGTAATCAAGCAAAAACCCCGTCGGACGGCCTCGCGTCCTCATGAATTGCGTTGGCAAGGGCCGGTCTACTACCGCATATCCGCTTGCCCGCCACTTTTGGCGGCGTTCGCGACTATAGCAGCAATCATTAAGTGCTTCAAATCCATAAAAAATTGTTATTATGGAGAAATGACGACTACAACCCCTCCAACCTCCGGCGTCCAGCTGCTCGAGGTTGCGCCGGAATATGCCGGCCAAAGAATCGACAATTTCCTCATCACTGCACTCAAGGGCGTGCCCAAAACCTTGGTCTACCGCATTCTTCGCAAAGGCGAAGTGCGCGTGAACAAGGGGCGCATCAAGCCCGAATACAAGTTGCAGGCCGGGGACATTATCCGTATTCCACCTGTGCGCCTGCCCGAGCGCGACGAGCCCGTGCCGCTGGCCCAGGGCTTGCTGCAGCGCCTGGAGGCCTCGATCGTGTTCGAGGACAAGGCCCTTTTGGTCATCAACAAGCCGGCCGGCATTGCCGTGCACGGTGGCAGCGGCCTGAACTACGGGGTGATCGAAGCCTTCCGTCAGCTGCGCCCTGACACCAAGGAGCTGGAGCTGGTGCACCGCCTGGACCGCGACACGTCCGGGCTGCTGATGATTGCCAAGAAGCGCAGCATGTTGCGCCACCTGCACGCCGCCCTGCGTGGCGATGGCGTGGACAAGCGCTACATGGCGCTGGTGCGCGGCCGCTGGGATTCGGCGCGCAAGCAGGTCAATGCGCCGTTGCAGAAGAGCAACCTGCGTTCGGGCGAGCGCATGGTCGAGATCGACGAAGAGGGCAAAGAGGCCCTGACCCTGTTCAAGGTGCTACGCCGCTTCGGCGACTTCGCCACCATGGTCGAGGCGCGGCCGATTACCGGGCGTACCCACCAGATTCGCGTGCACACCTTGCATGCCGGGCACAGCATTGCCGGCGACAGCAAGTACGGTGACGAGGAGTTCAGCAAGGAAATCCGCGACCTGGGCGGCAAGCGCCTGTTCCTGCACGCCTATTCCCTTACCGTGCCGCTGCCCGACGGCGGTGCCCTGAAGCTTGAGGCGCCGGTGGACGAGATGTGGGCCAAGACCGTGGAGCGCCTCGCCAGTGCGCCGTGATTACGACCTGCTGATCTTCGACTGGGACGGCACTCTGTCCGATTCCATTGGTCGGATTGTCGAGGCCATGAAAGTGGCGGCGCGGGCGGCCGGTTATGCCGAGCGCAGCGACGAGGCTATCAAGGGCATCATCGGTTTGGCGTTGCCAGAGGCAATTCTTACGCTGTACCCGGAAATGGATGACAGCCAAGTCGTAGCTTTTCGTCAACACTATGCTGATTGCTACATGGCCATGGACGCAGAGCCCTCGGCGCTGTTTCCAGGTGTGCTGGAGTCGCTGGAGGCGTTCCGGGCTCAGGGTTACCGCCTGGCGGTGGCCACGGGCAAGGCGCGTCGCGGTCTGGACCGGGTGCTGAAGGCGCACGGCTGGGAGGCGTACTTCGACATCACCCGTGCCGCCGATGAAACCCGCAGCAAGCCGCACCCGCTGATGCTGGAAGAGATATTGGCGCACTGCCAGGTGCCGCGCGAGCGCGCCCTGATGGTCGGGGATGCGGCGTTCGACCTGCTGATGGCGCGCAATGCCGGCATGGATGCGGTAGCCGTGGGCTACGGCGCCATGCCGCTTGCGGCGCTGATGGTGCACGAGCCCGTGCTGGCCATCGAGCGCTTCGCTGACTTGCATGCATGGCTGGCCAGTTCGACGAATTGAAATTTTCCGTAGGGAGCTGAACGATGTCTGATGAATGGAAAGCGCCCGACGCCGAAAAGCGTGGTGATGACAAGAGCTGGCAGTTGTTGGAAAGGACGTTGCAAGCCAATGTCATCGAGCATCGGCGGACCCGGCGCTGGGGTATTTTCTTCAAGTCGCTGACCTTCATTTACCTGTTCCTGGCCATCGCCGCGTTCTCGCCGCTGATGGACATGGAGAAGAGTGCCACCCGCGGCTCCCATTACACGGCGCTGATCGAAGTGCGTGGCGTGATCGCCGACCAGGAGGCTGCCAGCGCCGACAACATCATCGGCAGCCTGCGCGCCGCCTTCGAAGACCCCAAGGTCAAGGCCGTGGTGCTGCGCATCAACAGCCCTGGTGGCAGCCCGGTGCAGGCCGGCTACGTGGTGGACGAGATTCATCGCCTGCGCAAAGAGCACCCTGATACCAAACTGTACGCGGTAATCAGTGACCTGGGTGCCTCGGGTGCCTACTACATCGCCAGCGCGGCCGACCAGATCTACGCCGACAAGGCCAGCCTGGTGGGCTCCATCGGGGTGACGGCGGCGGGTTACGGTTTCGTCGGCACCATGGAGAAGTTGGGTGTGGAGCGTCGCGCGTACACCTCGGGTGAGCACAAGTCGTTCCTCGACCCGTTCCAGCCGGCCAAGCCTGACGAGACCAAGTTCTGGCAGGGCGTGCTGGACACCACGCACAACCAGTTCATTTCGGTGGTGAAGCAGGGGCGTGGCGAGCGCTTGAAAGACAAGGACCACCCGGAGATGTTCTCGGGGCTGATCTGGTCGGGCGAGCAGGCGCTGCCGCTGGGGCTAATCGATGGCCTGGGCAACGCCAGCTACGTGGCGCGTGAGGTGGTGGGCGAGAAAGAGCTGGTCGACTTCACCGTCGAGGACTCGGCCCTGGACCGCTTCTCCAAGAAGCTGGGTGCCAGCGTGGCTGAAAAGCTGGCGCTGTACATGGGCTTCAGTGGTCCTTCGTTGCGTTGAAGCGGTGGTGCCTGTGACGCGGCCTGCGGCCGCTGCTACGGGCGATCTACGGCACCTGCACCCCTTCCTGCAGCAACATGTCCACCAGCCGGATCAGCGGCAGCCCCACCAGGCTGGTCGCGTCCGGCCCGTGGGTGCGCTTGAACAAGCTCACCCCCAGCCCTTCGGCCTTGAAGCTGCCGGCGCAGTCATAAGGCTGCTCGGCCCGCAGGTAGCGTTGGATGGTCGCCAGGTCCAATTCGCGCATCTCCACGGTGAATGGCACGCAATCCACCTGGCAGTGCCCTGTGGCGCTGTTGAGCAGTGCCAGGCCGGTGAGGAAGGTGACGCTGGTGCCGCTGGCCTCCAGCAGCTGTGCGCAGGCCCTGTCGAAGTCGTGGGGCTTGCCCAGGATCTGTTCGCCCAGCACCGCCACCTGGTCGGAGCCGATGATCAGGTGGCCAGGGTGGCTTGCCGCCAGGGCGCGGGCTTTCTGTTCGGCCAGGCGCTTGACCAGGGCTTCGGCGGGCTCGTCCGCCTGGCGGCTCTCGTCGATATCGGGGCTGGCGCAGGTGAACGGCAGGCGCAGGCGACCCAGCAATTCCCGGCGGTATGGCGAGCTTGAGGCTAGTAACAAGGGCAGCATGGCGGTCTCCTGTGGATGAATGGTCATTCTATCATTGGGTTAGCGCCTAATTTCCTTTGACAGAGCAGGGGGTCGTCCCTAGAATGCTGCGCCTATGTTGAATGACCCGATTCCACCTCACGTTGACCCGCGCAAATTGGCCGATCGTGGCGTAACCCTAGAAGGTTCGCTGCCATTATCCGATTTGGAGAGACTCTGCGACCCGCTTTCCGACAATGTCGGTTCGGTGCAGGCTAAATTCGTTTTCGAACGAGACGAACGAAAGGCCGTGGTTATCCACAGCCATCTCGACGTCGAAGTCAAGATGGTATGCCAGCGTTGTCTTGAGCTGGTCACCCTGCCGATCCACAGCGAATGCAGTTATGCTGTGGTGAAGGAGGGTGCAAATACCCAGTCGTTACCGAAAGGTTATGACGTGCTGGAACTGGGCGAAGATCCTTTGGATCTGCAGGCATTGATCGAGGAGGAGCTTCTGCTCGCCTTGCCCATTGTGCCTGCTCATCATCCGGAAGAATGCCAGCAGCCGGCGGGCGCAGATGAGCCCGAGCCGAGCGAGGACGAGGTAACGCGGTCCAACCCGTTCAGTGTATTGGCGCAGTTAAAGCGTGACCCAAACGTTTAGGAGTTAATCAATTATGGCTGTTCAGCAGAACAAAAAATCCCGCTCTGCCCGTGACATGCGCCGTTCGCACGACGCCCTGTCGGCTAGCACCCTGTCGGTCGAGAAGACCACTGGCGAAGTACACCTGCGCCACCACGTTTCGCCAGAAGGCGTATACCGTGGCCGTAAAGTGATCGACAAGGGCGCTGACGAGTAATCCTTGTCCGCTCAAGTCATCGCGATTGACGCAATGGGCGGGGACTTCGGTCCCCGCAACATTGTCCAGGCCAGCCTCGCCTGCCTGTCTGCTACCCCCTCGCTGTACCTGACCCTCGTCGGTCACCCACTCCTCCTTGAAGAATTGATCGCCAGCCAAACCGGTGTGGATCGCGCGCGCCTGCAGATTGCTGCGGCCAGCGAAGTCATCGGCATGGACGAGCGGCCGTCCCAGGCCTTGCGTGGCAAGCCGGACTCTTCGATGCGGGTGGCGTTGCAGCTGCTGCGCGACGGCAAGGTGCAAGCCTGCGTCAGCGCTGGCAATACTGGCGCGCTGATGGCCTTGTCGCGCCATGTGCTCAAGACCTTGCCTGGCGTCGACCGGCCGGCGATGGTGGCGGCGATTCCCACGCAGACCGGCTATTGCCAGCTGCTGGACCTGGGTGCCAACGTCGACTGCACTGCCGAACACCTGTTCCAGTTCGCTGTGATGGGCTCGGTGGCGGCCCAGGCGCTGGGCGTGGCCCGGCCACGGGTGGCGCTGCTGAACGTGGGCACCGAGGACATCAAGGGCAACCAGCAGGTGAAGCTTGCCGCCAGCCTGTTGCAGGGCGCGCGCGGGTTGAACTACATCGGCTTCATCGAGGGTGATGGGGTGTACCGCGGCGAAGCGGACGTGGTGGTGTGCGACGGTTTTGTCGGCAATGTGCTGCTCAAGTCCAGCGAAGGCCTGGCGACCATGATCAGCGGCCGCATCGAGGCATTGTTTCGACATAATTTGCTGTCGCGCGCGGTCGGCGCCCTGGCCATGCCGCTGCTCAAGCGCCTGCAGGCCGACCTGGCGCCGGCGCGACATAACGGCGCAAGCTTCCTGGGCCTGCAGGGCATTGTGGTGAAAAGCCACGGTTCGGCGGGCGTGCAGGGCTTCCAGAGCGCGATTTCCCGGGCGTTGATCGAGATTCAGGAAAACCTTCCGCAGCGCCTGCATGGGCAGCTGGAAGATCTGTTGCTTTAGGCATATCCGCCAAGGAATGCTTAAATGTGACCACCCGGTTCTATCTGTCATCCAACTGTCAGTTTCTTGCGTTCAACTCCGGTTGCACGTCAATTCTCCGACGACAAGATCATTAAAGGGCTTGTTAAATGTCTGCATCCCTCGCATTTGTCTTTCCAGGGCAAGGTTCCCAGTCCCTGGGCATGCTCGCCGAGCTGGGCGCCCAGTACCCGCTGGTGCTGGATACGTTCAAGGAAGCTTCCGACGCGCTGGGTTACGACCTGTGGGCGCTGACCCAGCAGGGTCCGGAAGAAAGCCTCAACCAGACTGACAAGACTCAGCCTGCCATTCTGGCGGCCTCGGTTGCCCTGTGGCGCCTGTGGCTGGCCGAAGGTGGCGAGCGCCCGGCATTCGTCGCCGGCCATAGCCTGGGCGAATACAGCGCCCTGGTGGCCGCTGGCTGCCTGAGCCTGGCCGACGCGGTCAAGCTGGTGGAGCGCCGCGGCCAACTGATGCAAGAGGCCGTTCCGGCCGGGCAGGGCGCCATGGCGGCCATCCTGGGCCTGGACGACGCCGTGGTGGTCAACGCCTGCGCCGAAGCGGCCCAGGGCGAAGTGGTCAGCGCGGTAAACTTCAACTCCCCGGGCCAGGTGGTGATCGCCGGCGCCAAGGCTGCCGTCGAGCGCGCCATGGAGCTGTGCAAGGCTGCCGGCGCCAAGCGCGCCCTGCCGCTGCCGGTGAGCGTGCCGTCGCACTGCGCGCTGATGAAGCCGGCTGCCGAGCGCTTCGCCGAGTCGATCAACGCCATCGACTGGCAGGCCCCGCAGATCCCGCTGGTGCAGAACGTCAGCGCCGCCGTGCCGGCCGACCTCGACACCCTCAAACGTGACCTGCTGGAACAGCTGTACAAGCCGGTGCGCTGGGTGGAGTCGGTGCAGTACCTGGCTGCCCAGGGTGCCCCACGCCTGGTCGAATGCGGCCCGGGCAAGGTCCTGGCCGGTCTGAACAAGCGCTGCGCCGATGGCGTCAGCACTGAAAACCTGAATACCCCAGACGCCTTCGCTGCCGCTGTCGCGGCGAAAGCCTGAAATAGGAGAAGCCTGCATGAGCCTGCAAGGTAAAGTTGCACTGGTTACCGGCGCCAGCCGCGGTATTGGCCAGGCTATCGCCCTGGAACTGGGCCGCATGGGCGCTACCGTCATCGGTACCGCCACGTCGGCCTCGGGTGCCGAGCGCATTGCCGCCACCCTCAAGGAAAATGGCGTGCAGGGCACTGGCCTGGAGCTGAACGTGACCAGCGACGAATCCGTCGCCGCGGTACTGGCTGCCATCACCGAACAATTCGGCGCGCCGACCATCCTGGTCAACAACGCCGGCATCACCCGCGACAATTTGATGCTGCGGATGAAGGACGATGAGTGGCATGATGTCATCGATACCAACCTCAACAGCCTGTACCGGCTGTCCAAGGGCGTGCTTCGCGGCATGACCAAGGCGCGCTGGGGTCGTATCATCAGCATTGGTTCGGTCGTCGGTGCCATGGGCAACGTCGGCCAGGTAAACTACGCTGCCGCCAAGGCGGGCCTCGAGGGCTTCAGCCGTGCGCTGGCCCGTGAAGTGGGCTCGCGTGCGATCACGGTCAACTCGGTGGCCCCAGGCTTCATCGACACCGACATGACCCGTGAACTGCCTGAAGCGCAGCGTGAAGCCTTGCAGACCCAGATTCCCCTGGGTCGCCTGGGCCAGGCCGAAGAGATCGCGAAAGTGGTCGCTTTCCTGGCCTCGGAAGGTGCAGCCTACGTGACCGGTGCTACTATCCCGGTGAACGGCGGCATGTACATGTAAGTGAAATGTGACGGATTGCTTCAAAAAAATGTCATACGTGCTGTCTAAAATCCGTTATAAAGCTGCATCCAAATTCTAGGTAGCGGGTGAGTGTGATCGGGAAGCGACGCTTTCAGCTTGAAATGCCGAAGCCTTCCTATAAACTTGCACACTGGCCAGCTGCCTGACTTATGTCCATTAGGAGTGAAAACAAGGTATGAGCACCATCGAAGAACGCGTCAAGAAAATCGTCGCCGAGCAACTGGGCGTTAAAGAAGAAGAAGTCGTGAACACTGCTTCCTTCGTAGAAGATCTGGGTGCCGATTCCCTTGACACCGTTGAGCTGGTGATGGCTCTGGAAGAGGAATTCGAGACCGAAATCCCTGACGAAGAAGCTGAGAAGATCACTACTGTTCAAGCCGCTATCGATTACGTCACCAGCCACCAGGCTTAAGATTTGTAATCGCAGCTTCTTGTCATGGAAAAACCGCACTGCCTTTGCTGGCGTGCGGTTTTTTCTTTAGATGAGATGTAAAGGTTGTTCCTAGAATAAGGAGAGCGCTGTGTCGCGTAGACGCGTCGTGGTCACCGGTATGGGTATGCTGTCGCCACTGGGCACGGATGTGCCGAGCACCTGGCAGGGCATTCTGGCTGGCCGCAGTGGCATTGGTCTGATCGAGCATACTGACCTTTCTGCCTACTCCACCCGTTTTGGCGGCTCGGTCAAAGGCTTCAACGTCGAGGAGTACCTGTCGGTCAAGGAAGCCCGCAAGCTCGACCTGTTCATTCAGTACGGCCTGGCGGCCGGTTTCCAGGCAGTGCGTAACGCCGGCCTGGAAGTGACCGATGCCAACCGTGAGCGCATTGGCGTGGCCATGGGCTCGGGTATCGGCGGCCTGACCAACATCGAGGAAACCTGCCAGATCCTGCACGCCTCCGGGCCGCGTCGGATTTCGCCGTTCTTCGTGCCGGGTTCGATCATCAACATGATTTCCGGTTTCCTGTCCATCCACCTGGGTGTGCAGGGGCCTAACTATGCCATCGCCACGGCGTGTACCACCGGTACGCACTGCATTGGCATGGCTGCGCGCAACATCGCCTACGGCGAAGCCGACGTGATGATTGCCGGTGGCGCCGAAATGGCCGCCTGTGGCCTGGGCATGGGCGGCTTCGGTGCCTCCCGCGCGCTGTCCACCCGCAACGACGAGCCAACCCGTGCCAGCCGTCCGTGGGACAAGGGCCGTGATGGCTTCGTGCTGTCCGACGGCGCCGGTGCGCTGGTGCTCGAAGAGCTGGAGCACGCCAAGGCGCGTGGCGCCACCATCTACGCCGAGCTGGTGGGCTTTGGCATGAGCGGTGACGCTTACCACATGACCTCGCCGCCCGAAGACGGCGCAGGTGCCGCGCGCTGCATGGCCAACGCCCTGCGCGACGCCGGTGTGAACGGCAGCGATGTGCAGTACATCAACGCCCACGGTACCTCTACCTCGGCGGGTGACCTGGCGGAAGCCTCGGCCATCAAGTCGGTGTTCGGCAACCACGCCTACAAGCTGGCGGTCAGCTCCACCAAGTCCATGACCGGCCACCTGCTGGGTGCCGCGGGCGCGGTGGAAGCCATCTTCAGCATCCTGGCCATCAACAGCCAGGTGGCGCCGCCGACCATCAACCTGGACGAGCCTGATGAAGGCTGCGACCTGGACTTCGTCCCGCATCAGGCGCGCAACATGCCGATCGATGTGGTGCTGTCCAACTCGTTCGGCTTTGGTGGCACCAACGGCTCGCTGGTGTTCCGCCGGTTCAACGGTTGATGCTCAGCTGGGTCGACGGTGTGCCGGCGGACACGCTGGCGGTGAAAAACCGCGGCCTGGCCTATGGCGATGGGTTGTTCGAGACCATCGCCGTCAGGGCTGGCCAGCCGCTGTTGCTGGCGCGGCACCTGCAGCGCCTGCTGCTGGGCTGCCAGCGCCTGGCAATCAGCCTTGACGCCTGCCTGGTCGAGGCTGAACTGGCCGCCTGTGCCGCGCAGCTGGGCGACGGTGTGCTCAAGCTCATCGTCACCCGCGGCGACAGCCAGCGTGGCTACGCCGCCGACCCCCTGGCGCCCGCCCGGCGCCTGGTCCAGGGCAACCCGCCCGCCGCTTACCCCACCGCCCATGCCGAACACGGCGTGCAGCTGTTCGACTGCGCTACGCGCCTGGCTGAACAACCGTTGCTGGCGGGCCTCAAGCACCTCAACCGCCTGGAGCAGGTACTGGCGCGCGCCGAATGGAGCAGCCCGGACTTTGCCGAAGGTTTGATGCGCGATGTTTCCGGGCGCCTGGTGGAAGGCGTGTACAGCAACCTGTTTTTGGTGCGCGACGGCCAGCTGCTGACCGCCGACCTTGCGCGCTGCGGCGTCGCCGGGGTCATGCGCGCCGAGCTGCTGGCCCGGGCTGCGGCGCTGGGCATTGCCGTGCAGGTCCGCGACCTGTGGCCTGAAGACCTTCAACAGGCCGATGAAGTGTTTGTCTGCAACAGCGTGTATGGCATTTGGCCGGTGCGCGCTTTCGCGTCACTTAGCTGGCCGCCGGGACCGCTCACCCGTAAACTGCAGAGCATTGCCCGCGCACTATTGGATGTGTGATTCGTGAGACGTAAATTCTTGGTGCTGCTGGAGACCCTGGTTATCCTGGCAGGCCTGACGCTGGGCTTTGCAGCCTGGAAAGTGCACAGCGCACTCGATCAAACCCTTGCCGTTGCCCAGGAAGAGCTCCTGGACGTACCGACCGGTTCGACGCCCACCGGCACCTTCATGCGCATGCAGGCCAAGGGCACGCTGCGCGATGCGTTCTGGCTGCGTATCTACTGGCGCTTCAACCTGGCCGGCACGCAGCTGCACAGTGGCGAGTACCGCCTGGTCCCCGGCATGACCCTCAAGGACTTGCTGGGTGTGTGGCAGCGCGGCGAGGTGGTGCAGTACAACCTGACGCTGGTGGAAGGCTGGAACTTCCGCCAGGTGCGCGCCGCGCTCGACAAGCAGGAAAAACTCAAGCACACCCTGGCCGGGCTGAGCGACGCCGAGGTCATGACCCGCCTGGGCCATGAGGGCGTGTTCCCCGAAGGCCGGTTCTTCCCCGACACCTACAAGTACGTGCGCGGCATGAGCGACGCCGAACTGCTGGGCCAGGCCTATGGCCGCCTGGACGAGGTGCTGGCCAAGGAATGGACCGACCGTGCCGCGGATGCGCCTTACGACCAGCCCTACCAGGCGCTGATCATGGCCTCGCTGGTTGAAAAGGAAACCGGCGTGCCCCAGGAGCGTTCGCAGATCGCCGGCGTGTTCGTGCGCCGCCTGGCCACCGGCATGCTGCTGCAGACCGACCCCACCGTGATCTACGGCATGGGCGAGCGCTACACCGGCAAGCTGACCCGCGCCGACCTGCATGAAGCCACGCCTTACAACACCTACACCAACGCCGGCCTGCCGCCGACGCCCATCGCCATGGTAGGCCGCGAGGCAATCCATGCGGCGCTGAACCCGGCCAGCGGCACCAGCCTGTATTTCGTCGCCCGCGGCGACGGCAGCCATGTGTTCTCCGACGACCTGGACGAGCACAACAACGCCGTGCGCGAGTTCCAGCTCAAGCGCCGCGCCGACTACCGTTCCAGCCCCGCACCCGCCCCGGTGCCGGCGCCAGCGCCTGGCGAGGAGGCGGCCCCGCAGCCGCCGACCGTACCGGCGGCAAGCCCCGACACGGCCACCGACAGCAATGCCGATGCGCCCCATGACACACAGAAGGACAGCCAGTGAGCGGTTTATTCATCACCCTTGAAGGCCCCGAAGGCGCGGGCAAGAGCACCAATCGCGAGTACCTGGCCGAGCGCCTGCGCGCCGCCGGCCTGGACGTGGTGCTGACCCGCGAGCCGGGCGGCACGCCGCTGGCCGAGGGCATCCGCGAGCTGCTGCTGGCCCCCAGCGACGAAGCCATGCATGCCGACACCGAGCTGTTGCTGGTGTTCGCCGCCCGCGCCCAGCACCTGAGCGAAGTGATTCGCCCGGCGCTGGCCCGTGGCGCAGTGGTGCTGTGCGACCGGTTCACCGACGCCACCTACGCCTACCAGGGCGGCGGCCGCGGCCTGAGCCAGGCGCGCATCGCCAGCCTGGAAAACTTCGTCCAGGGTGACCTGCGCCCCGACCTGACCCTGGTGTTCGACCTGCCGGTGGAAGTGGGCCTGGCCCGCGCCACCGCCCGTGGCCGCCTGGACCGTTTCGAGCAGGAAGGCCGGGCCTTCTTCGAAGCGGTGCGCAACACCTACCTGCAACGCGCCGCCGCCGCGCCGCAGCGCTACACGCTGGTCAACGCCGCGTTGACCCTGGCCGAAGTGCAGCAGCAGCTCGACAGCCTGCTGCCGGGTATCGAGGCGCGCTGCCGTGGCTGAGGCCTACCCGTGGCAGGACAGCCTCTGGCAGCACCTGGCCGGCCGCAGCCAGCACGCCCACGCGTACCTGCTGCATGGCCCCCAGGGCATCGGCAAGCGCGCCCTGGCCGAGCGCCTGATGGCGTTGCTGCTGTGCCAACAGCCTCAAGGGCTGGCTGCCTGCGGGCAGTGCAAGTCCTGCCACCTGCTGGCGGCGGGCAGCCACCCGGACAACTACATCCTGGAGCCCGAAGAGGCCGACAAGGCCATCAAGGTCGACCAGGTGCGCGACCTCGTCAGTTTCGTGGTGCAGACCGCGCAGCTGGGCGGGCGCAAGGTAGTGCTGATCGAGCCGGTGGAGGCGATGAACATCAACGCCGCCAACGCCCTGCTCAAAAGCCTCGAAGAGCCGTCGGGCAACACCGTGCTGCTGCTGGTCAGCCACCAGCCCAGCCGCTTGCTGCCGACCATCAAGAGCCGCTGCGTGCAGCAGGCCTGCCCGCTGCCCAGCCAGGCCATGAGCCTGGATTGGCTGGCCGGCGCCTTGCCCGATTGCACCGCCGAACAACGTGAAGAACTGCTGACCCTGGCCGCCGGCTCGCCGCTGGTGGCGGTGCGCCTGCAGGCCCAGGGCGTTACCGAGCAGCGCGCGCTGGTGGTGGAGGGGGTGAAGAAGCTGCTCAAGCAGCAGGCTTCACCCACGCAACTGGCGGAAAGCTGGAACACCATCCCGCTGATGTTGCTGTTCGACTGGTTCTGCGACTGGTCCAACCTGATCCTGCGCTACCAGTTGACGCAGGACGAGGAGGGGTTAGGCTTGGGGGACATGCGCAAGGTGGTGCAGTACCTGGCGCAAAAGAGCGGGCAGGGCAAGGTCCTGGCCGCCCAGGACTGGATTCTGGCGCAGCGCCAGAAGGTGCTGGCCAAGGCCAACCTCAACCGGGTGTTGCTGCTCGAAGCGTTGCTGGTGTCCTGGGCAGGCTTGCCCGGCCAGGCTTGAAGAGCGTAGTGGGGCCCACCACGGTGGGCCTTCGGTAGTTGGCGCAATCGAGGAATTTCAATGAATCAGCCAGTCAGTCCCGGCCCGCGCAACGGCATCCTGTCCCTGACCATCAAGGACAAATCGGTGCTGTACGCCGCCTACATGCCCTTCATCAAGAACGGTGGGCTGTTCATCCCCACCAGCAAAAGCTACAAGCTGGGCGATGAGCTGTTCATGCTGCTGAACCTGATGGACGAGCCGGAGAAAATCCCGGTGGCCGGCCGTGTCGCCTGGATCACGCCCAAGGGCGCCCAGGGCAACCGCGCCGCCGGTGTCGGCGTGCAGTTCAACGACGGTGACAACACCGCCCGTAACAAGATCGAAACCTACCTGGCCGGTGCCATCAAGTCCGACCGCCCCACTCATACGATGTAAGTTGCCCAATGCCCATGCTTGTCGATTCCCACTGCCACCTCGATCGTCTGGACCTGGCCCAGCACGACGGTTCCCTCGATGCCGCCCTGCAGGCAGCCCGTGACCGCGGGGTAGGGCACTTTCTGTGCATCGGCGTCAGCGCCGACAACGCCGGCGCGGTGAAGGCCGTGGCCGAGCAGTACGCCGACGTCGATTGTTCGGTGGGTATTCACCCGCTGGACCTGAAACCCGGTGAAGAGCCGGCGCTGAAGTGGCTGCTGGAAGAGCTGGACCACCCACGCGTGGTGGCCATTGGCGAAACCGGCCTGGACTACCATTACGAGCCGGAGGCCGCCGAGCTGCAGCAGGCCTCGTTCCGCCTGCACCTGGAAGCGGCGAACATCACCGGCAAGCCGGTGATCATCCATACCCGCGGCGCCCGCGCCGACACCCTCGACCTGCTGCGCGAAGCCAGCTTGCCGCAGGCCGGCGTGCTGCACTGCTTCACCGAAGACTGGGACATGGCCAGGGCGGCCCTGGACATGGGGTATTACATTTCCCTGTCGGGCATTGTCACCTTCCGCAATGCCGACGCCCTGCGCGACGTGGCCCGCCAGGTGCCTGCCGACCGCCTGCTGGTGGAAACCGACTCGCCGTACCTGGCGCCCATCCCGCACCGGGGCAAGCCCAACCTGCCGCAATACGTGCGCGAAGTGGCCGAATTCCTGGCGCTGGTGCGCGGCGAAAGCTACGAGCAGCTGGCCGAGCAGACCACCGCCAACTTCAAGCGGCTGTTCCCGCTGGCCCACGTGGGCGCCTGAGGCAAATCCGAGGCAAAAAAAAACCCGGGTTCTGGGGGGTGAATCCGGGTTAAGACCATTAGGAGTAAAACAAAGGCGTGCGTTCCCTTGACACCTTTATCGGCGTCTCACTTGGGGGGTATGAGCACGTCGACTCTTCAAGTATTGGCGACCTTGCGCACTATGCCACCGGCGATTGAGCGTTTTTTAAACAGATTTGGAATACGTTCGCGTCCATTGAGTGCTCTTGGCAAGGTTGGGCCATGAAAGCGCCAGGAAACGGGGGGTAAAATTGTACCGGCACGTGTCCACAACCAGTACTATGGTTGGAACTTCCGTGCAATTTGCTGCAAGTTAGGCATAATACCGGCCTTCGATTTTGATCCAGTCCTTCTTATGCAGAAAGAACCTCGTAAGGTCCGTGAGTTTCGTCGCCGGGAGCAAGAGATCCTCGACACCGCGCTCAAACTGTTCCTGGAACAGGGTGAGGACAGCGTCACCGTCGAGATGATCGCGGATGCCGTAGGCATCGGCAAAGGCACGATTTACAAGCACTTCAAGTCCAAGGCGGAGATCTACCTGCGCCTGATGCTCGACTACGAGCGCGACTTGAACGAACTGCTGCATTCGGCTGACGTCGACCGCGACAAGGAAGCCCTGTCGCGCGCCTACTTCGAATTCCGCATGCGTGACCCGCAGCGCTACCGCCTGTTCGACCGCCTGGAAGAAAAAGTGGTCAAGGGCAACCAGGTGCCGGAAATGGTCGAGGAACTGCACAAGATCCGCGCCTCCAACTTCGACCGCCTGACGCTGCTGATCAAGGGCCGCATCAGCGAGGGCAAGCTCGAAGACGTGCCTCCGTATTTCCACTACTGCGCCTCCTGGGCCCTGGTACACGGCGCCGTGGCGCTGTACCACTCGCCGTTCTGGAGCAACGTGCTGGAAGACCAGGAAGGCTTCTTCCAGTTCCTGATGGACATCGGCGTGCGCATGGGCAACAAGCGCAAGCGCGACAGCGAACCGTCCGCCTGACCCCTGTGGGAGCTGGCTTGCCAGCGAGCTTTTGATTCCAGCAAGCTCGCTGGCAAGCCAGCTCCCATGGAACGGTCCATACTCATGTATGTGTGGGGCTTGCAAAAACCTGACTTTTCGGTCAGATTTTCGCTGTCCGCTTCCCCCATGCCGGAGTCATCATGATCGTCG
The DNA here is from genome assembly GCF_056175065.1 of Pseudomonas sp. JC1203. NCBI lineage: Bacteria > Pseudomonadati > Pseudomonadota > Gammaproteobacteria > Pseudomonadales > Pseudomonadaceae > Pseudomonas > Pseudomonas sp. JC1203. The sequence continues at coordinate 22,479 of NZ_JBWCAM010000012.1, read as the reverse complement.
ATCGTCAAGGCAGGTGTTTTCGCAATCTGCGTGTCAGCCTGACGGCAGCATGCAACTACGCCTGCACCTACTGCGTGCCCGACGGCAAGCGCCTGGTGGCCGCGCAGGATGAGCTGTCCGCCGCCACCCTGGTGCGCGGGGTGCAATACCTGATCGAGGCGGCCGGCATCGAGCGCCTGCGCATCACCGGCGGCGAACCGCTGGTCAGCCCGCGCCTGGAAGAATTCCTGCGAGGCGTCGCGAACCTGGGCCTGGCCGACATCAGCCTCACCACCAACGGCCAGTTGCTGTCGCGCAAGCTGCCGCTGCTGCTGGACACCGGCATCCGCCGCCTCAACGTCTCCCTCGACACCCTGGACCCCGACGCTTTCCGCAGCATTGCCCGTGGCGGTGACCTGCGCACCGTGCTCGACGGCCTGGAGCGCGCGCGGGCGGCGGGCTTGCGCATCAAGGTCAACATGGTGCCGCTGCGCGGGCGCAACGTCGACCAGGTGCTGCCGCTGCTGGACTACTGCCTGGACCGCGGTTTCGAGCTGCGTTTCATCGAGCTGATGCGCATGGGGCACCTGGCCCGCGACAGTGCCGGCTTCCACGCCCAGTTCATCGGCCTCGACGGGTTGCTGGCGCTGATTGGCGAACACTACGAGTACCAGCAGGCCAGCGCGCCGGTGGACGCTACCGCCATCCGCTATGAAGTGCCGGGGCGTGGTTATTTTGGCGTGATCGCCAACGAGAGCGTGCCGTTCTGCCGGACCTGCTCGCGGCTGCGGCTGTCGTCCACCGGCTGGCTGCACGGCTGCCTGTCGTCCAGCAACCGCCACTACGTTGGCGATGTGCTGGAAATGCCCCGTGAACAGGCGCTGCCGGCCCTGCAGGGCTTGCTGCAAAAGGCCTTGGGCGACAAGCAGGAAGTAGCGTTTTCCGGTGGCGCGACGGTGATGAAGATCATCGGCGGCTAAGCCGGCAGGGGTGGATGCGCAGACTGGCGCAAAAGCTGCATCAGGCGGCTATTCGCCGGTTTTCCGTCACCGGCCTCTGGAGGAAAGATGCGTAGCCTGGTCTTGCTGCTCGCGCTGTTGGCGCTGGGCGGCTGCATGAGTGTGAGCGACATGGGTGAAGCCACCCGCGAACAATTGAGCGACGCCGGTGTGCTGAACCACAGCAACACCCGCCGCCTGAACAACTTCCGCCTGCAGCCGGATTCGTTCATCTACATCGGCCAGGGCGCCTTCGCCCCGCCGGGTAGTTCCTACCCAAAGCCTAACGTGGTAGCCGAGGCGGCCTTCAACGGCTTTATCGACTACTTCCCCATGGTGCGCCGCGCCCGCACGCCGCTGGGGCTGGAGCAGGCCCTGGGCGAGGCCCGTAGCGCCGGCGCCAGCTACCTGCTGTACACCCGCTTCGCCAATGCCGATGACCGCATCGGCAACGCCGACGAGTGGGCCGACCAGGAAGCCGTCGACCGCCTGGGCGTGGACAACGGCACCATCCAGGTGATGCTGATCGAAACCAACACCCGCTACCTCATCGACAGCGCCACCATCCGCATGCGCGGCGGCCTGCTGAGTATTCACAACCAGAAGCCGGAAGATTTGCTAGAGCCACCGCTGGAGGATTACGCTCGTATCCTGTTGGGCATGAGTCGCCCGTAAAGCGGTAATCAGGAGCAAGGCATGAGTGGTGCAGGCAAGGCGAACGATCTGCTGGCGCAGATCCCCAGCAGTGGCAAGGGCCTGCCGCCCGTGCATCTGTGGAACCCGGACTTCTGCGGCCACATAGACATGCGCATCGCCCGGGACGGTACCTGGTACTACCTGGGCACGCCTATCGGGCGAAAGCCCATGGTGCGCCTGTTCTCCACCATCCTGCGCCGCGACGGCGACGACTACGTGCTGGTGACCCCGGTGGAGAAAGTCGGCATCACCGTCGACGACGCACCCTTCGTTGCCGTGACCCTGGAGGTGGAAGGGCAGGGTGAAGCCCAGGTGCTGCGCTTCACCACCAACGTCGAAGACGGCGTGGTAGCCGACGCCGAGCACCCGCTGCGGGTGGAAACCGACCCTGCCACCCAGGAGCCTGCGCCATATGTGCTGGTGCGCAGCAACCTCGAAGCGCTGGTGCACCGCAACGTCTTCTACCAGCTGGTGGAGCTGGCCACCGTGCGCGAAATCGACGGCAAGCGCTGGCTGGGCGTGTGGAGCAGCGGGCAGTTCTTCCCTATCGGCCTGGAGCCCTGATAATCCGGGACGCCGCCTTCGGCAGCTGCTACAGGGATCCGCGTCCCGGGCCATTGGCCACCTGCTTTTCCCGTCCATTGGCGCTTTAACGCCGCGGCGGGTGGGCCTATCTTCATCTCATCCCCTCACGAGGCCATGAAGATGAACATCCGCATCCTGCTTGCCACCGCTTTGCTGTCCACCAGCGCGTTCGCCCACGACAACGTCAAGATCCTGCAACAGCAAACCCCGCCCAACGCCCCCGGCCAGCAGGCCATCATGCTCACCGTCGACTACGCCCCCGGCCAGGCCTCTGACGCCCACAGCCACCCGGGCTCGGTGATGGCCTATGTGCTTGAGGGCAGCGTGGTGTCGCAGCTGAAGGGCGAGGCGCCGGTTACCTACAAACAGGGCCAGTACTGGTACGAGCCTGCCGGCACCGTGCATTTGGTGTCACGCAATGCCAGCAAGACCAGGCCGGCGAAGCTGTTGGTGTGGGTGTTGAAGGGGGAGGGGCAGCAGGTGCTGGAACCGTACAGCCAATAACCCATCCCGTAGCAGCGGCCGCCGCAACAAATTTCCAAACCCCGGAAACGACAAAGCCCCTCTAAAAGAGGGGCTTCGTTATGTTTTGGCTCCACGACCTGGACTCGAACCAGGGACCCAATGATTAACAGTCATTTGCTCTACCAACTGAGCTATCGCGGAATCTGGTGCCTATGTTACTGATTCAAAAGGAGAAGTCAACCTTTTTGTTAACTTCTCCCGCTGAACGGCATCACAGCACGGCAACGATCGCCTTGATCACGCGGTCGATGTTGCTCTGGTTCAGGGCTGCCACGCAGATGCGGCCGGTGTCCAGCGCGTAGATGCCGAAGTCGCTGCGCAGGCGCTGGGCCTGGGCGGCGGTCAGGCCCGAGTAGGAGAACATGCCGCGCTGCAGGCCGACGAAGCCGAAGTCGCGGTTGGCGCCAGCGGCGGCCAGGCCTTCGACCATCTGGTTGCGCATGCCGCGAATGCGCAGGCGCATTTCAGCCAGCTCGGCTTCCCACTGGGCGCGTAGTTCCGGGCTGTTCAGCACGGTGGCGACGATCATGGCGCCGTGGGTAGGCGGGTTGGAGTAGTTGGTGCGGATCACGCGCTTGACCTGGGACAGCACGCGGGTGCTTTCTTCCTTGGACTCGGTGACGATCGACAGCGCGCCAACGCGTTCGCCGTACAGCGAGAACGACTTGGAGAACGAGCTGGAAACGAAGAAGGTCAGGCCCGACTCGGCGAACAGGCGCACGGCGGCGGCGTCTTCGTCGATGCCGTCGCCAAAGCCCTGGTAAGCCATGTCCAGGAACGGTACGTGGCCCTTGGCCTTGACGGTTTCCAGCACTTGCTTCCAGTCTTCCGGGGTCAGGTCGACGCCGGTCGGGTTATGGCAGCAGGCGTGCAGCACGACGATGGAGCCGTTCGGCAGGGCGTTCAGGTCCTCGAACAGGCCGGCACGGTTGACGCCGTTGGTGGCGGCATCGTAGTAGCGGTAGTTCTGCACCGGGAAGCCAGCGGTTTCGAACAGGGCGCGGTGGTTTTCCCAGCTTGGGTCGCTGATGGCGACGACGGCATTGGGCGAGAGCTGCTTGAGGAAGTCGGCACCGATTTTCAGTGCGCCAGTGCCGCCAACGGCTTGCACGGTGACCACGCGGCCTTCGGCCAGCAGTGGCGACTGGGCGCCGAACAGCAGTTTCTGCACGGCCTGGTCGTAGGCCGCGATGCCGTCGATCGGCAGGTAACCGCGGGCTGCGTGCTGTGCAACGCGGGCGGTTTCGGCTTCGACAACGGCGCGCAGCAGGGGAATTCGCCCTTGTTCGTCGCTGTAAACACCTACGCCCAGGTTGATCTTGTCGGTGCGGGTGTCAGCGTTGAAAGCTTCGTTAAGGCCCAGGATAGGATCGCGGGGTGCCAATTCGACAGCGGAAAACAGGCTCATTTTTACCGTGGCTCTGAATGGAGAGTGATGGGGGGTGCACTGCTCCAAAAATGCACTAGAGCGGTGCACAAACGGGGAGTCAGTATAGAGATCCTTGTCGGCACCTGCGACAGCTTGATGCAGGTTTTCCTGTGCAATTTCGCTTTTTTTTTACACCGTTAGTCATTTCGATGTGGCCGCGGTCCAATAACCTTGTAGGCCTTATCTTGAAACTGACGCCGCAAAACACCACTTGGGGTATAAGATACTGTCTATAAATACAGGCGTCGTTTTCCGCCTGTGATCGTTTTCGTCTGCAGGGCGCGTCCTGCCGATGACCAAGAGGTTCGCCATGTCCGACTTCCAGCTCGTCACCCGTTTCCAGCCTGCCGGCGACCAGCCCGAGGCCATTCGCCTGATGGTGGAGGGCATCGACGCCGGCCTTGCGCACCAGACCCTGCTGGGCGTGACGGGTTCGGGCAAGACCTTCAGCATTGCCAACGTGATCTCCCAGGTGCAGCGGCCCACCCTGGTGCTGGCGCCGAACAAGACCCTGGCGGCGCAGCTGTACGGTGAGTTCAAGGCGTTTTTCCCCAACAACGCCGTTGAATATTTCGTCTCCTACTACGACTACTACCAGCCGGAAGCCTACGTGCCGTCGTCCGACACCTTCATCGAGAAGGACTCGTCGATCAACGACCACATCGAGCAAATGCGCCTGTCGGCCACCAAGGCCCTGCTGGAGCGGCCGGACGCGATCATCGTCACCACGGTGTCGTGCATCTACGGCCTGGGCAGCCCCGAAACCTACCTGAAAATGGTGTTGCACGTGGACCGCGGCGACAAGCTCGACCAGCGCGCGCTGCTGCGCCGCCTGGCCGACCTGCAGTACACCCGCAATGAAATGGACTTTGCCCGCGCCACCTTCCGGGTGCGCGGCGACGTGATCGACGTGTACCCGGCGGAGTCGGACCTGGAAGCCATCCGCATCGAACTGTTCGACGACGAGGTAGAGAGCCTGTCGGCGTTCGACCCGCTCACCGGCGAAGTCATCCGCAAGCTGCCGCGCTTCACCTTCTACCCCAAGAGCCACTACGTGACGCCCCGCGAGACGTTGCTGGAGGCCATCGAAGGCATCAAGGAAGAGCTGAAAGAACGCCTGGATTATCTGCGCGATGCCAACAAGCTGGTGGAAGCCCAGCGCCTGGAGCAGCGCACCCGCTTCGACCTGGAAATGATGCTGGAGCTGGGCTACTGCAACGGCATCGAAAACTACTCGCGCTACCTGTCGGGCCGCCCGGCGGGGGCGCCGCCGCCCACCCTCTACGATTACCTGCCGCCCAACGCGCTGCTGGTGATCGACGAATCCCACGTCAGCGTCCCGCAGGTGGGCGCCATGTACAAGGGCGACCGTTCACGCAAGGAAACCCTGGTGGAGTACGGCTTCCGCCTGCCGTCGGCGCTGGACAACCGGCCCATGCGCTTTGACGAGTGGGAAGGGGTGAGCCCGCAGACCATCTTCGTCTCGGCCACGCCGGGCAAATACGAGGAAGAGCACGCCGGCCGGGTTATCGAGCAGGTGGTGCGGCCCACGGGCCTGGTGGACCCGCTGGTGGAAGTGCGGCCAGCGCTGACCCAGGTGGATGACCTGCTGTCGGAGATCCGCAAGCAGGTGGCCATCGAGGAGCGAGTGCTGGTGACCGTACTGACCAAGCGCATGGCCGAAGACCTCACCGATTACCTGGCCGACCACGACGTGAAGGTGCGCTACCTGCACTCGGACATCGACACCGTGGAACGGGTGGAGATCATTCGCGACCTGCGCCTGGGGACCTTCGACGTGCTGGTGGGCATCAACCTGCTGCGTGAGGGCCTGGACATGCCCGAAGTGTCGTTGGTGGCGATTCTCGATGCCGACAAGGAGGGCTTCCTGCGCTCTGACCGCTCGCTGATCCAGACCATCGGCCGTGCGGCGCGTAACCTCAACGGCCGGGCGATTCTGTACGCCGACCGCATGACCGGCTCCATGGAGCGCGCCATTGGCGAGACCGAGCGGCGCCGCGAGAAGCAGGTGGCGTTCAACCTGGCCAACGGCATCGTCCCGCAGGGGGTGTTCAAGGACGTCGCCGACATCATGGAAGGCGCCACCGTGCCCGGTTCGCGCAGCAAGAAGCGCAAGGGCATGGCCAAGGCCGCCGAGGAAAATGCCAAGTACGAAAACGAGTTGCGTTCGCCCAGCGAGATCAACAAGCGCATCCGCCAGTTGGAAGAGAAGATGTACCAGCTGGCCCGCGACCTGGAGTTCGAAGCGGCGGCGCAGATGCGCGACGAGATCGGCAAGTTGCGCGAGCGTTTGCTGAATGTCTGATCTTTAGTGGGAGCTGGCTTGCCAGCGAGTTTTTCGGGCCCCCACAACTCGCTGGCAAGCCAGCTCCCACAAGGGGCGCGTCATGAGGGTGGGGTGATATCGCGCTCCACCGGCGCCGGGTTGGGGTCGAACCCCTGGGGGTATTTACCCTTCAGGTTCCAGGCGAACGCGATGATTTCGGCAATGGTGCGGTACAGCGCCTCGGGGATGCTGTCGCCCAGCTCCAGGCGCGCCAGCAGCTTGACCAGCTCGGCGTTCTCGTAGATCGGCACTTCATGTTCCCGCGCAATGGCAAGAATGGCCTCGGCCAGTTCGTCGTCGCCCTTGGCCGTGAGGGTCGGCGCTTGTTGGCCGTCGTAGGTCAGGGCAATGGCCTGACGGGGGGCATTGGCGCTCATGCGGTTTCATCCACCCAGCGTTGTTCAAGTTGTGTGCGCGCACCCTGGGGCGGCGTGCCCTGGTGGCATTGCAGGTCGCTGACCTCAAGCCCCGACGCCAGCAGGCGCTGGCGCAGGTCGCCCAGTTGGCTGTCGATCAGGCGCGCGGTGGCGGGCCACTGTGCCCACAGCTGGCCGCTGAGGCTGCCGCGCAGCAGCTGCGCCTGAATTTGCAGCGGGCCCAGCGGGTCGAGGTCGAAGGCCAGGTCCACGCGCCACAGGCGGTCCTTGGTTTCGCGCGGCTCCTGGGGTTGCGCGGCCTGCTCCTGGGGTTCGTCCTCGCGCTGCACGCGTACCTGCAACGGCACGATGTCCTGCTGGTTGCGCATGGGGATTTCCAGTTGCCAGGTGGTCAGTACCTTGCCGTCATCACTCATGCCGCTCTGTTCCAGGCTCGACAGCTGATGGCTCTGCAGCCGCGACACGGCAGCCGAGGCCAGCCGCAGCAGGGTCTGCAGGTCATTTTCACCGTCGGAGTTGCCCAGCAGGCGCGAGGGCAGGGGAAAGCTGTTGGCGGCCGGTTTTTCACCGATCTGCCCCAGGGTGCCCAGGGCGCTGCGCACGTAGCCGGGCAGCGCGTTGGCCAGTGCCTTGGCGGCGTCGGCCGGGTTGAACGGGGCGTTGCCGGGCAGGTTGGGCAGGATCTGCGCCACCAGGCGCAGCAGGCTGCTTTTCAAATCGTCGGGCAGCGCGCCGTTTTGCGGGGTCAACAGCTGCGCCTCCAGGAACAGCCCGCTGGCGTTCAGCGCCTGCGCCACGCCGCGGGCGTCGGTCAGCTGGCGCACGTCCGGCAGGCTGGCCAGCAGGCGGTTGGCGCTGGCGCGCAGGTCATCGCCCACCTCGCTGCTGTCGCCCAGGTTCTGCAGCGCTGCCAGCAAGCCTTCCAGCGAGCCCTGGCGGCTTTGCTGGGTTTGCAGTTGTTGGTTGACCGCCAGCTGCTCCAGCCGCCCGCCCAGGGGCAGGAAGCTCAAGCTCTGGCTGCCCTGCACCTGGGCGCTGAGCAGGCTGCCCAGGCGCAGCGGCCCGGGGCTGTCGATTTCCAGGGTGCTGCCGGCCATGGCGGTGTTGAGCAGGGTCACCAGCGAGCGGTAATTGGCGGTCTGCGGCTGGAACTGGCTGCTCAGCACCTTGCCCTGCACCAGGGTGCCCACCGGCAGTTGGCCGGTGTCGAGTTGGGTCAGGGTGCTGACGCTGTTGGCCTTGGCCTGCTGCACCGTGACCGCCAGGTTGCCCGAAGCCAGCTGCGTGACCGTCACCTGGGTGCCCTGGGCCAACGGCTGCTGGCTGGTGGCTTGCACCGTGGCCTTGTCGCCGCTGGCAGTGACCAGCGACAGCACCACCTGGAACGGCTGGCCAGCGCCGCCCTTGCTCGACAGCACCTGGCCGCTGGCGCTGTCGCCCACGTCCATCAGGCCGTCCAGCGACGTCAGCAGCTTCAGCACGTCACCGCTGCTGACGCTGGCGCGCAGCGCGCTGGCCGACGGCAGTTGAGTGGGGAGGCTGGTGATATCAGTCATGTAGGCCTGGCCTGTGGAAATTGCCATGATGGCAGTGGGGGGCGATATGTATAATGCGGCACCAACTTTTTCAAAGCTTGTATACAGTGCACCTCGAGCGCTTGCAAAAAGTACGCCGATGCCAGTTTAACGGCAACGGCGGCGCGCACTTGAACGGCGCCTGTACCCTTCATCCGATTGATAAGGTCTTCGTTTGATTCCTCATCTCCAAGCCCAGGCCCTGGCGTGCGAGCGTGACTGGCGGATGCTGTTCGAGCATCTGGAGCTGGCTGTCAGCCCCGGCGACATGCTGCAGGTCAGTGGGCCCAACGGCAGCGGCAAGACCAGCCTGCTGCGCCTGCTTGCCGGTTTGATGCAACCTACTGCCGGCCAGGTGCTGCTGGGCGGCAAGCCATTGGCCGGGCAGGGTGCGGCGCTGGCGCGGATTCTGCTGTGGATCGGCCACGCCGCCGGCATCAAGGACGTGCTCAGCGCCGAGGAAAACCTGACCTGGCTGTGCGCCCTGCACGAGCCAGCGTCGCGCGAGGCCATCTGGGAAGCCCTGGCCGCGGTGGGCCTGCACGGTTTCGAAGACGTGCCGTGCCATACCTTGTCGGCCGGCCAGCAGCGCCGCGTGGCGTTGGCGCGGCTGTACCTGCCGGCGCCGCCGCTGTGGATTCTCGACGAACCCTTCACCGCCCTCGACAAGCACGGCGTGGCCCAGCTGGAAGCACACCTGGCCGCCCACTGTGAAAGCGGCGGCATGGTCATACTCACTACCCACCACAGCCTGGCGGTGATGCCGTCCGGCTACCGGGAACTGGACCTGGGGCGGTGGGCAGCATGAGCGGCGTGTTCCTGCAACTGCTCAAGCGCGAGGCGCGGCTGCTGGTCCGCCGGCCTGCCGAGCTGATCAATCCGCTGGTATTCTTTGCCATCGTCATCGCCCTGTTTCCCCTGGCGGTAGGGCCGGAGGCGCAACTGCTACGCACGCTGTCGCCGGGCCTGGTCTGGGTTGCGGCGCTGCTGGCAGTGCTACTGTCATTGGACGGCCTGTTTCGCAGCGACTTCGAAGACGGCTCCCTGGAGCAATGGGTGCTGTCGCCGCACCCGTTGCCGCTGCTGGTGCTGGCCAAGGTGTTGGCCCACTGGGTGTTTTCCGGGTTGTCGCTGGTGCTGTTGTCGCCGTTGCTGGCGCTGATGCTGGGCCTGCCGGTGGAATGCCTGCCGGTGCTGCTGGCGTCGCTGCTGCTGGGCACCCCGGTGCTCAGCCTGCTGGGCGCGGTGGGCGCCGCGCTGACGGTGGGGCTCAAGCGTGGCGGGCTGTTGCTGGCGCTGGTGATTCTGCCTTTATACATACCGGTACTGATTCTCGGCAGCGGCGCCCTGCAGGCGGCCCTGCAAGGCATGCCGACCGCCGGCTACCTGCTTTGGCTGGGTAGCCTGACAGCCCTCGCTGTCACCCTCACACCCTTTGCGATAGCCGCTGGCCTGAAGATCAGCGTCGGCGAATAATGATGCCAGCCCCCATGAGGGCCGGCAAAGATCCAGGATGCACCGTGATGAATAGCAGCGTGATCAGTTGGACTTGGTTTCACAAACTCGGCTCGCCCAAATGGTTCTACGGGATCAGTGGGCGCCTGCTGCCCTGGTTGAGCATCGCCGCGGCGTTGTTGCTGACCATCGGCGTGGTCTGGGGCCTGGCCTTCGCGCCGCCTGACTACCAGCAGGGCAACAGCTTCCGCATCATCTATATCCATGTGCCGGCGGCCATGCTGGCGCAGTCGTGCTACGTGATGATCGCCGTCGCAGGCCTTGTGGGGCTGGTGTGGAAGATGAAAATCGCCGATATCGCCCTGCAATGCGGCGCGCGCATCGGTGCCTGGATGACGGCCTTGGCGCTGCTCACCGGTTCCATCTGGGGCAAGCCCACCTGGGGCACGTTCTGGGTGTGGGACGCGCGCCTCACGTCCATGCTGATCCTGCTGTTCCTTTACGTGGGCCTGATTGTCCTGGGCCACGCCATCACCAACCGCGACAGCGCCGCCAAGGCCTGCGCGGTGCTGGCGCTGGTGGGCGTGGTCAATATCCCGATCATCAAGTACTCGGTGCAGTGGTGGAGCACCCTGCACCAGGGCACCACCTTCAGCCTCACCGAGAAACCGGCCATGCCGGCGCAAATGTGGCTGCCGCTGTTGTTCACTGCCCTGGGTTTCTACTGCTTCTTCGGCGCCGTGCTGTTGCTGCGCATGCGCCTGGAAGTGCTCAAGCGCGAGGCGCGCAGCAGTTGGGCCAAGGCCGAAGTGGCGCAGGCGCTGGAGGGTCGCGTATGAATTTCGCTTCATTCGGCGATTTTCTCGCCATGGGCCATCATGGTGCCTATGTGTGGTCGGCCTACGGCATCTGCCTGGTGGTGCTGGCCAACAACGTCGCCGCGCCGTTGCTGGCGCGCCGCCGCTATTTGCAGGAAGAGGCGCGCCGTCTGCGCCGGGAGAAAGGCAAGTGAATCCGCTGCGCAAGAAACGTCTGTTGATCATCGTCGGCCTGCTGGTGGGCCTGGGCGTGGCCGTGGGCCTGGCGCTGAGCGCGCTGCAACAGAACATCAACCTGTTCTACACCCCCACCCAGATCGCCAACGGCGAGGCTCCCCAGGACACCCGCATCCGCGCCGGTGGCATGGTCGAGAAGGGCTCGCTGGTGCGCTCTGCCGATTCACTGGACGTGCGCTTCGTGGTCACCGACTTCAACAAGAACGTCACCATCACCTACCGCGGCATCCTCCCGGACCTGTTCCGCGAAGGGCAGGGCATCGTCGCCCTGGGCAAGCTGGACGCCAATGGCGTGGTGGTAGCCGACCAGATCCTGGCCAAGCACGACGAGAAATACATGCCGCCTGAAGTCACCAAGGCGCTCAAGGACAGCGGCCAGTCCGCCTCTGGCGCCCCGGCGCAACCCGGCAAGGAAGGTTGAGACGATGATTCCCGAACTCGGCCACCTGGCCATGATTCTGGCCCTGTGCTTTGCCCTGGTGCAGGCCACCGTTCCCCTGTTCGGCGCCTGGCGCGGCGACCGCCAATGGATGGGCCTGGCCCAGCCGGCGGCCTGGGGGCAGTTCTTCTTCCTGGCGTTCGCCTTTGGCAGCCTGACCTACAGCTTCATGACCGACGATTTTTCCGTGGGCTATGTCGCCAATAACTCCAACAGCGCCTTGCCCTGGTATTACAAGTTCAGCGCCGTGTGGGGCGCCCATGAAGGCTCGCTGCTGCTGTGGGCGCTGATCCTGGGCGGCTGGACCTTCGCCGTGTCGGTGTTCTCGCGCCAGTTGCCGCAGGTGATGCTGGCGCGGGTGCTGGCGGTGATGGGCATGATCAGCACCGGTTTCCTGCTGTTCCTTATCCTTACCTCCAACCCGTTCGCGCGCATCCTGCCGCAAGTGCCGGCCAATGGCGCCGACCTCAACCCGCTGCTGCAGGACCCGGGCCTGATCATTCACCCGCCCATGCTGTACATGGGGTACGTGGGCTTCTCGGTGGCCTTTGCCTTCGCCATCGCCGCCTTGCTCGGTGGCCGCCTGGACGCCGCCTGGGCGCGCTGGTCGCGGCCGTGGACCATCGTTGCCTGGAGCTTCCTGGGCTTCGGTATCACCCTGGGCTCCTGGTGGGCCTACTACGAATTGGGCTGGGGTGGCTGGTGGTTCTGGGACCCGGTGGAAAACGCCTCGTTCATGCCGTGGCTGGTGGGCACCGCGCTGATTCACTCGCTGGCGGTCACCGAGAAACGTGGCGTGTTCAAGAGCTGGACCGTGCTGCTGGCCATCGCCGCGTTCTCGCTGAGCCTGCTGGGGACCTTCCTGGTGCGTTCCGGCGTGCTGACTTCGGTGCATGCGTTCGCCTCGGACCCGGCGCGCGGGGTGTTCATCCTGATCTTCCTGCTGTGCGTGGTCGGCGGCTCGCTGACCCTGTTCGCGGTGCGTGCGCCGGTGGTCAAGAGCCACGTGGGCTTTGGCCTGTGGTCGCGCGAGACGCTGCTGCTGGGCAATAACCTGGTGCTGGTGGTGGCAGCCTCGATGATTCTGCTGGGCACTCTGTACCCGCTGGTGCTCGACGCCATCAGCGGCGCCAAGCTGTCGGTGGGCCCGCCGTACTTCAACGCGCTGTTCGTGCCGCTGATGGCCATCCTGATGGTGGTGATGGCGGTGGGTGTGCTGGTGCGCTGGAAGGACACGCCGCTGCAGTGGCTGCGCGGCATGCTCACCCCGGTGCTGATTGGCGCGGCGGTGCTGGCGCCGATCGGCGGCCTGCTGGTGGACAACTTCGACTGGGCCATTCTCACCGTCTTCGCCCTGGCAGCCTGGGTGCTGCTGGCCGGCGTGCGCGACCTGTTCGACAAGACCCGCCACAAGGGCCTGGTGAACGGCGCCCGCAGCCTGACCCGCAGCTACTGGGGCATGCACGTGGCGCACCTGGGCATTGCCGTGTGCGCCCTGGGCGTGGTGCTGTCCAGCAGCCACAGCGCCCAGCGCGACCTGCGCATGGCGCCGGGTGACGCGGTGGACCTGGCCGGCTACCACTTCATTTTCGACGGCGCGCAGCATTACCGCGGGCCGAACTTCACCGCCGACCGCGGCACCCTGCGCGTCAGCAAGGACGGCAAGGACGTGACCGTGCTGCACCCGGAAAAACGCCTGTACACCGTGCAGCAATCGATGATGACCGAAGCCGGCATCGACGCAGGGTTCACCCGTGACCTGTACGTGGCCCTGGGTGAACCGCTGGAAAACGGTGCCTGGGCGGTGCGCGTGCACGTCAAGCCGTTCGTGCGGTGGATCTGGTTCGGCGGCCTGCTGACCGCCCTGGGTGGCGCGCTGGCGGCCACGGACCGGCGTTATCGGGTGAAAGTACGCGCCAAGGTGCGTGATGTATTGGGTCTGGATGGAGCGGCCGCATGAAGCGTTGGATGTTGTTGGTGCCCCTGGCACTGTTTCTGGTGGTGGCGGTGTTCCTTTACCGCGGCCTGTACCTGGACCCCTCGGAGCTACCGTCGGCCATGATCGGCAAGCCGTTCCCGGCGTTCGCGCTGCCATCTGTACAGGATGGCAAGCCGCTGACCGAGGCTGATCTGAAAGGCAAGCCGGCGCTGGTCAACGTGTGGGGCACCTGGTGCATTTCCTGCCGGGTCGAGCACCCGGTGCTGACCAAGCTGGCCCAGCAGGGCGTGGTGATCTACGGGGTCAACTACAAGGATGACAACGCCGCCGCGCTGAAATGGCTGCAGGACTTCCACAACCCCTACCAGATCAACATCAATGACGAGCAGGGCGGCCTGGGCCTGAACCTGGGCGTGTACGGCGCGCCGGAAACCTTCCTCATCGATGCCAAGGGCGTGATCCGCTACAAGCACGTGGGCGTGATCGACGACACGGTGTGGCGCGAACAGCTGGCCAGCGAGTACCAGGGCCTGGTCGACGAGGCCCGCCCATGAAGCGCTGGCTGGCAGCCGCAGGCCTGGTGCTGGGCCTGGCGGGCTTGGCCCAGGCGGCCATCGACACGTACCAGTTCGCCAACGACGCCGAGCGCGACCGTTACCGCGAGTTGACCCAGGAACTGCGCTGCCCGAAATGCCAGAATCAGGACATCGCCGACTCCAACGCGCCCATCGCCGCCGACCTGCGCCGGGAAATCTTCCGCATGCTGGGCGAGGGCAAGGACAACCAGCAGATCATCGACTTCATGGTCGACCGCTACGGCGAGTTCGTGCGCTACAAGCCAGCGCTCACCGCGCGCACCTGGCTGCTGTGGTTCGGCCCCGGTGCATTGCTGGTGGGTGGCGTGGGCGTGATCCTGCTGATCGTCCGTCGCCGCCGCGCCACCGGCACCGCTGCCGAACCCGAACTGTCCCCCGAAGAGCGCGCGCGCCTCGCCACCTTGTTGGATAAAGACCACCCATGATTGATTTCTGGCTTGCCGTGGGGCTGCTGTTGCTGGTTGCCCTGGGCTTTTTGCTGATCCCCGTGGTGCGCGGCCGTCGCGCCCAGCAGGAAGAAGACCGTACTGCCCTGAACGTGGCCCTGTACCAGGAGCGCATCGCCGAACTGGCGGCGCAACAGGCTGAAGGCGTGCTCACTGCCGAACAGCTCGATGCCGGCCGCGCCGAGGCTGCCCGCGAGTTGCTGGCCGATACCGAAGGTGCCGACGGCGCCCGCGTGTCGCGCCTGGGCCGGCCGTTGCCGCTGCTGGCGGCGGTGCTGGTACCGGCGCTGGGCCTGGGGCTGTACCTGCATTATGGTGCCAGCGACAAGGTGGAACTGACCCGCGAGTTCGCCACGCCACCCACGTCGATGGAGCAGATGACCCAGCGCCTCGAGCGGGCGGTGGCCGCGCAGCCGGACTCGGCCCAGGGCCTGTTCTTCCTCGGCCGTACCTACATGTCGCAGAACCGTCCCGCCGATGCCGCGCGCCTGTTCCAGCGCACCCTGGCGGTGGCCGGGCGTGAGCCGGAAGTGCTGGGCCAGCTGGCCCAGGCGGAATATTTCGCCAGCAACAAGCAGTGGTCGCCGGAGATCCAGGCGCTGACGGACGAAGCCCTGAAGGCCGACCCCAAGGAAGTCACCAGCCTGGGCCTGCGCGGCATCGCCGCTTTCGAAGGCCAGCGTTACCAGGAAGCGGTGGACTACTGGCAGCGCCTGCTGGTGCTGCTGCCGGCGGACGATCCGTCCCGCGCTGCCCTGCAAGGTGGCATCCAGCGTGCTGCCGGCAAGATCACCGCCGGTGGTGGCAGCGTGGCCGCAGCGCCGGCGGAGAAGGGCGCGGCGCTGCTCAAGGTGCACGTCGACCTGGGCGCCGAGCTGAAGGCCAAGGTGCAGCCTGGTGACAGTGTGTTCATCTTCGCCCGCGCTGCCTCCGGGCCGCCGATGCCGCTGGCGGTCAAGCGCCTGACCGTCGCCGACCTGCCTGCCAGTGTCGAGCTCAGCGATGGCGATGCAATGATGCCGCAGCTGAAACTGTCGAACTTTCCCGAGGTCCAACTTGTCGCGCGCATCTCCCGTGCCGGCCAGCCGACCAAGGGTGAGTGGGTAGGCCGCAGCCAGCCGCTGGCCAGCAGCACCACCGCGCCGCAAAACCTGACCATCGACAGCCCGGATCTCTGATCATGCACGCCATTGCCCGTGTCTCCCTGTTAACCCTGGTAGCCGGCCTGAGCGCCTGCGCGGTACACCACCCGCAGCCGCAGCCCAACGCCCCGACCATTCCGTCGCTGCCGCAGACCCGGCCTGCACCGCAACCTGGGCGGCCGTTGCCGGTCACCCCGGGTACCCCGGCCAGCAAGCCTGCGCCGCGCACCTCGGCCAGCTTCGCGCCGCCACCGGGCGGGGCCAGCCACTGGGAGCCGAAGCTGGGCGTGTATGTACTGGAAGGGCAGGCTGACACCTACTACCGCCAGCGCACCTACTACCGCTGGAACGGCGGCTGGACCTGGGCTACCAGCCTGGATGGCCCATGGCAGGCCACCGACACCGGCGGCGTACCGCCGGGCCTGGGCCGCCTGCACGGGCAGTAACACCCCCCCAGCCTCCGCGTTGGCCCCGGACGCCGCCTGGCGACAGCTCCCACAAGACAGTTGCTGCTACGGGGCACGCACCTTCCCGTAGCAGCGGCCAAAGGCCGCGTCCCCAGGCGCCGCGTTGTTCCAGCTAGAAAAGCCTTGGTTTTGTAGGAGGTTTTACCCTGGCGCGTAGGGTATTCCTGAAAATCATCCCCCCCTCGCATTAGCGCTTTCTCTCCCCCGCCACCCTTGGCACTCTGCCCCCTGGCCTTTATCTGCCGGTCAGCACCCGCCTTTTTTTCATACCTTGGGAAATGTCCTACGGATTGACCCTGCGGGTTCGGAAAACAATAAGATTTTCAGGGAGATCACCATGCGTAATCATGCAGTCGCGGTACCCCCAAGCCTGGCACCGGCGCGTGCCGGCTACACCTTGGCGGGGCTTTTGCCGTTCCTGGCCTGCGTGCCCGCCGAGGCCGTGGAGTTCAGCTTTCTCGAGGATGAAGTGCGCGGTTCGCTGGACACCACCTTGTCCTACGGCCAGTTGTGGCGAGTGCAGGGGCGGGACAAGCGCAACGACGACATCAATGCCAACGACGGCAACCGCAACTTCGACCCGGGGCTGGTTTCCTCGGTCTACAAGTTCACCAGTGAACTGGAAACTTCCTATAAAAACTACGGGTTGTTCCTGCGCGCCACCGGCTTCTATGACAGCCGCATCATGGACGGCCACACCGACTACAACCACAACAACAGCCCGGTGCAGCCCAGCCAGAATTTCCCTGATGACCGCCTCTTCAGCCGCGCTACCCGCGACCACGCCGGCAGCAACGTGGAAATCCTCGACGCCTACGTGCGCGGCGACTGGGAGCTGGCCGGCAAGCCGGTGTCCGGGCGCCTGGGGCGCCAGGTGTTCAACTGGGGCGAGGGCATTTTCTACCGTGGCGGGGTGAACACCACCAACCCCATCGACGCGGCCAAGTTCCGCCTGCCCGGCTCGGAGCTCAAGGAAGTGCTGATGCCGGTGGAGGCCCTCAATTTCAGCGTCGGCCTTACTGACAACCTGTCCGTGGAAACTTTCTACCAGTTCAACTGGAAGGAGACCGCCATCGACCCTGTGGGCACCTACTTCGCCGAGACCGACCTGTTTGCCAAGGGCGGCCACACCGCCTACGCCGAAGTGCCGGCGTTGCGCGCGGTCACCGGCCTGTATCAAGGGCTTAGCGCGCTGGGCGTTGGCGGCCTGCAGGGCGGCGGGGGCATCGACCGCTACGGCAACCTCAAGGCGGCCAGCATCGGCCCCGACATCAACGCCCGCAACGACGGCCAGTTCGGCGTGGCGTTCCGCTACACCGCCGAGCAGTTGAACAACACCGAGTTCGGCTTCTACTTCGTCAACTATCACAGCAAGGAGCCGACCATCCATGCTGACCTTGGGGCGTACAAGGGGCTGGACCTGACCCAGATAAAGGCGGCTGCCACTCCGGCGATACGGCAGCAGATGGCCGCCCAGATGGGGATAGCGCCGGAACGGCTGCAGGCCATGATCAATGCTGACCCCACGGGCCAGGTGGCGTCCCAGCTCAACGCTGCAGTGGCCCAGGCCGCCAACGGCGTCGCCACCCTCGACGTCGCCAACCAGGTGCGCGGCCGCCGCGAATTCGCCGAGGACATCCGCATGTTCGGGGCAAGCTTCAACACCCGTTTGGGCGAGGCTGCACTGTTCGGCGAGCTGACCTACCGGCCAAACATGCCCATCGGCATGGCCTCCACCAGCGACCTGGTCGGCGACCTGCTGGCCCAGGCCGGGCCGCTGGCCGACGGCAAGACGGTGAACATCGGCGGCAAGCACGTGCGCCTGGGCGACGAGGTGCAGAGCAGCGAGCGGGTGCAGATGTTCAACGCCTCCATCGGCACGCTCTACAGCTTCGGCCCGCGGTGGGGCTTCGACGGCATCAACGCCGTGGCCGAAGTGGCCTCCGAACACCTGCGCGGCAGCAGCCTGCAGTACACCGCCTTCGACGGCAGCCGCCGCTACTACGCCAGCCGCGCCAACGCCGGCTACAGCGTGGGCTTTGGCCGCGACGCGCAGGTTACCCCGAACGCCTACGGCGCGACGCTGATGGTGATCGGCACCTGGAACAACCTGGTGGGCGGCGTCAACGTCTCGCCGTTCCTCACCTACAAGGACGACTTCAGCGGCAACTCGCACCTCACCGGTAACTTCATCGAGGGGCGCAAGGCTTATTCGGCGGGGCTTCGGGCCAACTACCAGAACAGCCTGGAAGCCGAGCTGCAGTACACCGAGTTCTACGGCGGCGGGCAGAAAAACGCCGTGCGCGATCGCGACAACGTCGGTTTCAACGTCAAGTATTCGTTCTAAGGGAGAACCACCATGCTCACATTTTCGAGATGGCCAGGCGTGGCCGTGCTGCTCGCCTGTTTCGCCACCCCGGTGCTGGCGGCCGACCCACAGGGCGGCGTGCAACTGGGCGCGACCCTGACCCCGCTGGGCGCGCAGAAGGCCGGCAACGCCGCCGGCACCATTCCGGCCTGGACCGGCGGCCTGGTGACCCCGCCCGCTGGCTACCCCGGCTCCGGCCACCCGCACATCGACCCGTTTCCTGCCGACAAGCCGATGTTCACCATCACCAGCGCCAACCTCGCGCAATACCGCGAGCACCTGAGCCCCGGCCAGCTGGCGCTGTTCAAGACCTACCCCGACACCTTCCGCATGCCGGTGTACCTGAGCCGGCGTACCGGCGCTGCGCCGCAGTGGCTGTATGACAACACCCGGCACAACGCCGCCAACGCCGTGCTGGCGCCGGACGGCAATGGCTTCACCGGCGCCCAGGGCGGTATCCCGTTCCCCATTCCTGCCAGCGGCGTGGAGGCGCTGTGGAACCACATTGCCCGCTACCGTGGCATCTATGTGGAGCGCCGCGCCGCCGAGGTGGCGGTGCAGCGCAACGGCAGCTACGTGCCGATCATCGCCGAGCAGCAGGGGCTGTTTCGTTTCTACGACCCGCAGCCGCCCAGCGACACTGGCGACAACGTGCTGTTCTACTACCTGAACCAGATCCGCAGCCCGGCGCGCCTGGCCGGCGGCGTGGTGCTGGTGCACGAGACCCTGGACCAGGTGCGCGAACCGCGCCAGGCCTGGATCTACAACCCCGGCCAGCGCCGTGTGCGGCGTGCGCCCAGCCTGGCCTACGACACGCCCATCAGCAGCGCCGACGGCCTGCGCACCGCCGACGACACCGACCTGTTCAACGGCTCGCCCGACCGCTACGACTGGCGCCTGGTGGGCAAGCAGGAGCTGTATATTCCCTACAACAACTACCGCCTGGGTCAGCGTTCGGTGAAATACGCCGACCTGATCAAGCCCGGCCACCTCAACCCGGAGTTCGCCCGCTACGAGCTGCACCGCGTGTGGGTGGTGGAGGGCACGCTCAAGCCCGGCGCGCGGCACCTGTACGCCAAGCGCCGGCTGTACCTGGACGAAGACAGCTGGCAGGCTGCGGTGGTGGACCAATACGACGGTCGCGGTGAGCTGTGGCGGGTGTCCATGGCCTACCTGAAGAACTTCTACGAGCTGCCCACCACCTGGTCGGCCCTGGACGTGTTCCATGACCTGCAAGCCCGGCGCTACCACGTGCAGCACCTGGACAACGAAGAGGCCAGCACCGTCGACTTCAGCCGGCCGATACCTTCGGCGGCGGATTTCAGCCCGGCGGCGCTGCGGCGCATGGGCACCCGCTGAAGGCGTAGCCGATAACGGCGGATGATGGGCTGACATTCAGCCTTGCCCGCAGCAACCGGCTGGCGGCGCCTGGCGGTTTGTCGCGCAAGGCTCTGGCCTGCAGCTGCGCAGCCTTCTGCTAGGGTTGGGGAAGCGCTGCGCGGGCCACCGGCGCAGGAAAGTTGATACCGCGCGCGTTGTCAGCCCGTTTCATGGCTGGCTAGGATAGACCAGCTTTCGCGGGGCTCTGGCATGCTGGTTCCAGCCAACCCCAACCCAGGCGGGTCCAATAACAATAATGGGAGTGCGCTATGAGCGAGCCGGTCAGGCGTGGCGGCAAGCACGCCACAGGGAAGGGCGCGTGGCGCCCATGGGTGGCATTGTCGATGGCCGTGGGGTTGCTGGCAGGTGGCATGACGGGCACGGCGGTGGCGGCCGAACCCGCCGCAGACGCGCAGGTGTGGTCGGTGGACTCGGCCAAGGCAGTGCGCGGCCTGGTGCTGGACGTGGTCAGCGCCGGCAAGCGCCTGGTGGCCGTGGGCGACCGTGGGCACATTCTGTTCTCCGATGACCAGGGCCGGACCTGGGCCCAGGCCAAGGTCCCCAGCCGCCAGCTGCTGACCGCGGTGTTTTTCGTCGACGACCAGCACGGCTGGGCCGTGGGCCATGACGCGCAGATCCTCGCCACGGCCGACGGCGGCGCCACCTGGAGCAAGCAATTCGAAGACCTCAAGCGCCAGGCGCCGTTGCTGGACCTGTGGTTCAAGGACACCAGCACCGGCTTTGCCATCGGCGCCTACGGCGCGCTGCTCACCACCACCGACGGTGGCCAGCACTGGCAGGATGTCAGCGAACGCATCGACAACCCCGACCAGTTCCACTTCAACGCCATTGCCGCGGTGAAGGATGGTGGCCTGTTTATCGTCGGTGAACAGGGCAGCCTGTTCCGTTCGCGCGACGGCGGGCAAAGCTGGGAAAAGGTCCAGGGGCCCTACGAGGGCTCACTGTTCGGCCTGCTGCCGACGGGCGAGCCGCAGACCCTGCTGATCTATGGCTTGCGGGGCAACCTGTTCCGCTCCACCGATTTCGGCGACACCTGGGCCAACGTGCCGCTGCAAGGCCCGCGCGGCCCGCTGGAGTTTGCCCTGTCCGGTGCCACGCGCCTGGGCGACGGCACCCTGGTGCTGGTGGGCGAGGGCGGCACGGTGCTGCGCAGCAAGGATGACGGCAAAACCTTCAGCCTGTTCAACCGCCCCGATCGCCTGTCGCTGTCGGCCGTCACGGCCGGTGCCAACGGTACGCTGGTGGTGGCGGGGCAGGGCGGCGTGCGGGTGACCGCGGCCAACGGCGCCGACCTCGGCCAGCAACAGGCCAGCCTTCAGAAGGTGGGCCAACCATGACCGTCCGGGAGCAGATTTCCATGAGCAGCCACCACCAGGACAAGGCCACGTTCCTTGAACGCCTGATCTTCAACAACCGCCCCGCCGTGATCATCCTCTGCCTGCTGGCCAGCATTTTCCTGTTCTGGCAAGCCACGCAGATCCGCCCCTCCACCAGCTTCGAGAAGATGATTCCGCTCAAGCACCCGTTCATCCAGCGCATGATCGAGCACCGCAACGACCTCGCCAACCTCGGCAACACCGTGCGCATCTCGGTGGAAGCGGTGAACGGTGACATCTTCAACAAGGACTACATGGAGACCCTGCGGCAGATCAACGACGAGGCCTTTTACATTCCCGGCGTCGACCGCTCGGGCATGAAGTCGCTGTGGAGCCCCAGCGTGCGCTGGACCGAGGTCACCGAGGAAGGTTTTGCCGGCGGCGAGGTGATCCCGCAGAGCTACAACGGCTCGGCCGACAGCCTTGAATTGCTGCGCAGCAACATCCTCAAGTCCGGCCAGGTGGGGCGGCTGGTGGCCAACGACTTCAAGTCGAGCATCGTCGAGATCCCGCTGCTGGAGTCCTACCCCGACCCCAACGACCAGGGCAAGCTGCTGAGCCTGGACTACCAGAAGTTTTCCCACAGCCTTGAGGAAAAGATCCGCGACAAGTTCCAGGCGCAGAACCCCAACGTCAAGGTGCACATCGTCGGCTTCGCCAAGAAGGTCGGTGACCTTATCGACGGCCTGATCATGGTGGTGATGTTCTTCGGCGTTGCCTTTGTCATCACCCTGGTGTTGCTGTATTTCTTCACCAACTGCCTGCGCAGCACCATCGCCGTGCTCAGCACCACGCTGGTGGCGGTGGTCTGGCAGCTGGGGCTGATGCACGCCTTCGGTTTCGGCCTGGACCCGTATTCCATGCTGGTGCCGTTCCTGATCTTCGCCATCGGCATCTCCCATGGCGTGCAGAAAATCAACGGTATCGCCCTGCAGTCCAGCGACGCCGACAACGCCCTGACCGCGGCGCGGCGCACCTTCCGCCAGCTATTCCTGCCGGGCATGATCGCCATCCTGGCCGATGCCGTGGGCTTCATCACCCTGCTGATCATCGACATTGGCGTGATCCGCGAGCTGGCCATCGGCGCCTCGATCGGCGTGGCGGTGATCGTCTTCACCAACCTGATCCTGCTGCCGGTGGCGATTTCCTACGTGGGCATCAGCAAGCGCGCCATCGAGCGCAGCAAGAAGGACGCGGTGCGCGAGCACCCGTTCTGGCGCGCGCTGTCGAACTTTGCCAGCCCGAAAGTGGCGCCGATTTCCGTGGCGCTGGCGCTGGTCGCCCT